>NZ_JBEZGQ010000060.1:0-17659 GCF_040650095.1 Actinoplanes sp. NPDC048791
CCCGAGGCCGCCCCCGCGGCAGTGCCGAAGGCGGGACTGGTCGCCGGCGTGGCAGTGCTGACGGTGGGCGCGGCAGCGGCGAATGCCGGTGAGGCGGTGACGCCGGCGGCGGCCAGGGGCACGCCGGCCGCGACGGTCAGAAATCCACGGCGATTCATGCCCGGCGACGCTATCAGTCCGCGGACACCCGCGAGGGGCACCCGGACGGGTACCCATGCGCGGAACCGCCATGGGTACGCGGGCCGCGTCCTAAGGTGAACGTATGGACTATCAGGTGAGCGTGAACGTGGAGAAGATCGCGCAATGGCAGGTACGCCTGAGCGGCCTCGCCGACGCGCACAAGGGACAGCCGATCGAGGCGCACCTGCGGGCGGTTGCTGCTGAGCTGTACGCCGAGGTGCCGGAGGAGTGGTGGGCCAGCCAGCCCGCGCCGCTGGACAACCGAGTCCGCAACAGCTGAGAGTCGCCGCCCATCCGCTGCCGGAACGCGGTCGGCGCAGCGGTTGCTGGGCGTCTTCGATCGCGGCGATCATGTCGTGCACCGGTGAGGTCATTCCGCCGGGTGTCGCGACCGGGTAGGTCGCTTCGGGCGTGACGGCCTGGCTCGGACAGCTGGTTGCATTCGCGCCTCCGCGCGCGCGGCCGTGGCGTCTCCGTGCGCTTGTGCGGCTGGGACGTCTCCGCGCGCGCCCCGGCCACCTGCCACCCTGTCGGCACTGCGCTGCGCGATCCGGTCGGTTGCCTCGCGAGGACTTCCTGGCCGCGGGCATGCAGCCGCATCCGTGCGGTGGCGCCAGCCGCCGGGTCCGCGCCCAAGTCACTGCGTCCCGTTCGGCTGCGGCGCCGGCCGGTCTCCCAGGGTTCGACGCCGACATTCCCGCCAGCACGTGCCCCCGCCGGCAGTCCAAGGTGGAGAGCTGCCAAGATCTGTCACGCCAGGCGGCGCCCTGGATTTCTGGGCGTGTCGATCATGCTCGAACCCCGTGTCCAGCTGCGGAAATGCGTACCGCCGGCGATTTCAGCGGTATTTCGACGGGGTGACGCCGGCCCTCATGGGATTCGGACTTTTTGGTTTGTAATCTTTACTTTCGTCGATGGCAAACATAGATTGCTGTCATCCGACGAAAGTCGTGGCGGTCGATGCGGAAAGCGCGGCCCCACCGTGGACATCCCTCGATCTTCTGCACCCCGTGACCGGTTGCGAACAGGTGGGCGAGACGCATGGAAGACAACGTTGTCAGGTGGCCTCGGAAGAACGTCTCGCGGCGTTCGCTGGTCGTCGGTGGCGCCCTGGGGTTGACCTCAGCTGCCGGTGGTGCAGCTGCACTGCGCGCTGAGCCGGCGCGGGCTGCGGCCGGTGCTACCCGCAAGATCACCATCTACGCCGAGGCGTTGCCGGGTGGGCTTTTCGGCTACGGGCTGGCCCCCGGCAAGGCCACCGTGCCCGGTCCGGTGCTGGAGATGTGGGAGGGCGACACCCTCGAGATCACCCTGGTCAACACGACCAACCAGCGGCTGTCCATCCACCCGCACGGCGTCGACTACAGCACCGATTCCGACGGCAGCCCGCTCAATGATTCCTTCAACAAGCCGGGGGAGACCCGCACCTACGTGTGGCGGTCGCGGGAGATGTTCGCCGCTGAGGGGCGCCGGTTCATGCCCGGCAGCGCCGGTTACTGGCACTACCACGACCATGCGATGGGCACCGATCACGGCACCGGCGGGGTCGCCAAGGGACTGTACGGCGCTCTGATCGTGCGGCGCCGCGGCGACATCCTGCCTGAGAAGCAGTTCACCGTGGTCTTCAACGACATGATGATCAACAACCGGATGGCGCCGGACACGCCGATGTTCGAGGCGAATCTCGGGCAGCGCGTCGAGTGGCTGGCCATCGGGCACGGCGGCACGTTCCACACGTTCCACCTCCATGCGCATCGCTGGGCCGACAACCGCACCGGCATGCTCGAAGGTCCCGCTGATCCGGCTCAGGTCATCGACAACAAGGACCTCAACCCGGGCAGTTCCTTCGGTTTCCAGGTGCTGGCGGGCGAGGGCGTCGGGCCCGGCGCCTGGATGTACCACTGCCACGTGCAGTTCCACTCCGACGGCGGGATGGCCGGGATCTTCCTGGTCCGTAACGCCGACGGCAGCATGCCGCCCGGAGCCGAGGAGGCCATCCACCGTTTTCAGGGTCACGTCCACACAGCGCAGCACGGCTGACGAGCAAGGGGGCTTGGGATGAGACGAGGACTACTCCTGCGGAGGGCACTGGCTGTGGCCGTGCTCATGGTGGGCGGGTCGGCTGCGGTCGCGCACGCCGCTCCGGCCGTACGGGAAAATGCCGTGGCTGTGGAAGTGCTGGTCTTTCACGGGCCGGTCGCGGAGCAGCAGGATCCGGTGGCCGGCGCGGCCCAGGCGATCAAGGAGCTCGGGCAGGCGGACGGCATCGCCGTCACCGAGACCACCGACCCGGCGACGTTCGCGCCCGCCACGCTCGCCCGGTACCGCGCGGTCGTGTTCCTGTCGGCTGCCGGTGCCGCGCTCAGCGGGCCGCAGGAAGCGGCGCTGCAGAGCTATGTGAAGGCGGGCAACGGTTTCGTGGGCATCGCCGACGCGGCGAGCGCTCAGCTGGACTCGGCCTGGTTCACCGGACTGATCGGCACCCGGCCCGCGGGCAGTGTCCCGGTGCCCGAGCCGGTCGCCAAGGTGACCGCGAGCGGGGAGAACACGCCCAACGAAACCAAAGAGAAGCTGACTGATGGTGACGCGAACACGAAGTGGCTGGTGCGAACACCAACTGCCTGGGTCGCGTACGAGCTGAACAAGCCCACCACGGTCACCGGATACTCGCTCACCTCCGCCAATGACTTCGTCGGGCGGGACCCGAAGGACTGGACCCTGCAGGGCTCGGCCGACGGCACCACCTGGTCCGATGTAGACAAGCGAACCGGGCAGACGTTCCCGGACCGTTTCGTCATGCGCAGGTTCGAGGTCACCGGAGCGGCCGAATACAAGCACTACCGCCTGAACATCACCGCCAACGGCGGCGAACCGCTGATCCAGCTGGCCGAGCTCCGGCTGTTCACCGGCGCGACGACGGCGCCGCAGCCGCCGGGCGTCAACGAGGCGGTCGTGGACATCCTCGACCGGCAGCACCCGGCCACGAAGAGCCTGCCGACGACGGTCAAGCGCGCCGATCGTTGGTACAACTGGGATCCGAACCCGGTCGGCACCGTGCACACGGTCGCGCAGGTCGAGGAACGCTTCTACGACCCCGGTGCGAGCGCGAACGGGCCGTTCCACCCGGTCTCATGGTGCCGTGACTACGACGGCGGCCGGTCCTTCTACACCGGCATGGGCCACACCGAGGGCAGCTACGGCGAAGCCGCCTTCCGCACGCACCTCGCCGGCGCACTGCGCTGGACCACCGGCGTCGAACGCGGTGACTGCCAGGCCACCATCGCCGCCAACTACAAGGTCGAGCGGCTCACCGCGGCCAACAAGACCGGTGAGCTCGACCAGATCGGCGAGCCGCACGGGCTGACCATCGCCGACGACGGCACCGTCTTCTACGTCGGCAAGGCCGCCTGCCCGAGCGGGCCGGTCGTCGACTGGGCCGATCCCAAGGTCGGCCTCGGGTGCGGCACGATCCACTCCTACGACCCGAAGACCAAGCAGGTCAAGCTGCTGACCACGTTGCCGGTCATGGGCAACCGGGGCAGCGGTTCCGAACTGGTCAAGAACGAGGAGGGTCTGCTCGGCATCGTGCCCGACCCGGCGTTCGCGACCAACGGCTGGCTCTACGTCTACTGGATGCCGCACGACTCCATCGACCGGGAGAAGCGGATCGGTCAGCGCACCATCTCGCGGCTGACCTACGACAAGGCGACCCGGACCATCGATCAGGCCAGCCGCAAGGACCTGCTGCAGTTCCCGGTGCAGATCCACAGCTGCTGCCACGCCGGCGGCGGCATGGCTTTCGACAAGCAGGGCAACCTGTACGTCGGTTCGGGCGACAACAACTCGTCGGAGGGCTCGAGCGGCTACTCCGGCAACAACTGGACCGCCGAGTACCAGGGCGTCTCGTTCCAGGACGCCCGCCGGACCTCGGGCAACACCAACGACCTCGCCGGCAAGATCATTCGGATTCACCCTGAGGTCAACGGCACGTACACGATCCCGGCCGGAAACCTGTTCCCGCCCGGCACCGACAAGGCCCGCCCGGAGATCTACGTGATGGGCGTGCGCAACATCGCCCGGCTCGCGATCGACCCGGAACGCCAGTGGCTGACCGCCGGCTGGGTCGGTCCCGATGCCGCTTCGCCGAGTCCGACGCTGGGCCCGGCCAAGTACGAGACCGCCACGATCATCACCTCGGCGGGCAACCAGGGCTGGCCGTACTGCATGGGCAACAAGCAGCCGTACCGGGACCGCAGCAGCACCGACGCCACCGTCCTGACCGGCTGGTACGACTGCGACCACCTCAAGAACGAGTCGCCGCGCAACACCGGCCTGGTCGACATCCCGCCGGCCCGCGACAACATGATCTGGTACGCGCCCGACGGCGGCGGACCCGTCTTCCCGCCCCGGGCCGACGGCAGCGGCATCCCCACCTACGTCAAGGCCGACGCGACCTACACCCAGCCGTACCTGCGCGGTGGCGGTCAGGCCATCATGTCGGGTCCGACGTACCACCGCGACCTGGTGGACACTGCCAGCGGTGTGGCCTGGCCGCAGTACTGGGACGACAAGTGGTTCATCGGCGACCAGTCGAACGCCGCGAACCGCGTCGCGGTCACCGTCGACCCGGCCGGGGTCCCGCGGCAGGCACCGCCGGTCTTCGGTGAGTCGCTGCGGGCCATCATCCCGAGCGGCAACGGCGACGCCCGGTTGCAGAGCTGGATGGACGCCAAGTTCGGCCCGGACGGCGCGCTGTATCTGCTGGACTACGGCGGCGGCTTCTTCAGCCTTCATGCCAACCAGAAGCTGATCAGGATCACCTATCAGGGCGGTGCGCCGACCCCGGCACCCACCGCGTCCTCGATCGCCGTCCAGAACAAGCCGCTGACCATCGCCTTCTCCGGGTCCCGGTCCGGCGGACTGTCGTACCGCTGGGAGTTCGGCGACGGCGGCACCTCGACCGAGGCCAACCCGCGCCACACCTACGCCAAGGTCGGGAAGTACACCGCCAAGCTGACGGTGACCTACGCGGGTGGCGAGACAGCGACGACGCAGGTCGCCGTGACGGTCGGCTGCGCGACGCCGGACGCCCGCACCACGGTGTGGGTGGACCAGACCGACACCGGAGTTCCGAACAGGACGGTCGGTGAGGGCTGCACCATCAACGATCTCATCGACGACGAGAGCAACTGGGCCGACCACGACAGCTTCGTGCGGCATGTCACCGCGGTCACCCGTACGCTCGATCTCACCAGCCGCGAAGCCGGCGCCCTGACTCGCGCGGCGGCCGGATCGGCTGTCGGCCGGCCCGGGCACAAGGGCTACGAACCGCTGTACGACGGCACGGCCCAGTCGTTGCTCGGCTGGGAGCAGGCACCCGCCGGGCAGTTCACGATCCAGCCGGACGGCTCCCTGCGGTCCAGCGGCGGGCTCGGGATGCTCTGGTACACCAAGCCGTTCGGCGACTTCTCCTTGAAGCTCCAGTTCCGGGACGTGGCCCCGGGTACGGCCCGCGCCAACAGCGGCGTCTTCACCCGGTTCCCGGACCCGCGCATCCCGCTCGACGAACGCCCGCCGGGCAGCTGCGGCACCACGGGCTCGGCCCGGACCTCGCAGGCTTGGGTGGCCATCTTCTGCGGGCACGAGATCCAGCTCTACGACGGCGACACCGGCGAACCGCAGAAGACCGGCTCGATCTACAACTTCGACCCGGTGACGCTCGCCGACGCCCGGGTCACCGCGAAGAACGTCTGGAACACCTACGAGGTACGGGTCGTGGGCCAGCACTACACGATCCTGCGCAACGGCGTGGTCATCAACGAGTTCGACAACACGCCCGGCAAGCAGTCCTCCCGCGCCGGTGACCCGCCGACGGATCTGCGGCAGTTCACCAGCGGCTTCATCGGGCTGCAGAACCACAGCGACACCGACCTGATGGACTTCCAGAACATCCGGGTGAGGCCCCTATGATCCGTTTCTTCAAGGTGGCGCTGCTCGGCCTCCTGCTCGTGGTGTCCCCGGTGGCGGTCTCTCCGGCCGCCGCCGCGGGGACCCTGACCTGGACGGCCGACGACGACATCACCCGCTACAAGTCGACGCCCGCCTCGGCCACCGCCGGTGCGACGACGATCGTCTTCGAGAACAGCGCGGCCACCGGCAACACCACCGGCATGCCGCACACGCTCACCTTCGACACCACCAGTGAGGGTTACAACCATGATGTGAACCTGAACATCCTGGCCAGCCCGTTCGACACGAACAACGGCCGGCACCAGGCGACCGTCACCCTGACCCCGGGCAAGTACCGCTATTTCTGCTCGATCCCGGGGCACAGTTCGATGGTCGGTGAGCTGGTCGTGACTGATGGCGGTGGAGGCGGGGACACCACAGCGCCCACTGTCTCCGCGCAGGTCTCGGGGGAGCGGAACGCCGCCGGTGACTATCTGGGCAGCGCGACGGTGACGGTCTCCGCTTCCGATGCGGGTTCGGGCGTCGACACGGTCGAGTACCAGGTCGACGACACGACCTGGACGCCGTACACGGCTCCGGTGGCGGTGACCGCCATCGGTGACCACTCGGTGCAGTTCCGGGCCACCGACAAGGCGGGCAACGCGTCGGCAGCCGGCTCGGTCTCCTTCACCGTGGTCGAGCCGGGGCCGGGGGAGGACACGACTCCACCGGTGGTCACCTCTCAGGTCACGGGCGACCGGAACACTGCCGGGCAGTACGTCGGCAAGGCCACGGTCACCATCACGGCTACCGACGCCGAGTCGGGACTGAAGACAGTCGAGTACAACGTGGACGGTGGAGCCTTTGCGGCGTACACGGCGCCGGTCGTCATCGACACGGTCGGGTCGCACATGGTGCACTTCCGGGCCACGGACGTCGCCGGCAACACCTCGGCCGAGCAGATGGCCAGCTTCACCGTCGTCGCCGCGCCGGTTCCTGACACCACGGCGCCGGTGACTTCGGCGGCGGTGCGTACCGAGGCGGACGGCAGCGCGGTCGTGACGGTCACGGCCTCGGATGCCGGATCGGGGGTCGCCTCGATCGAGTACGCGCTGGACTCGGGCGCCTGGACGGCGTACACGTCAGCGGTCGCCGTCCGGGCACCGGGCGCGCACACCCTGCGCTACCGGGCCACCGACGTGGCCGGGAACGCCGCGGCGGAGAAATCGGTGACCTTCACGGTCGTGCCGCCGACGACCGGCGACTGCCCGGTCCCGGACACCCGCGCCACGGTGATCATCGGGGATCAGGACACCGGCATCGCCAACGCCGACACCGGCAACGGCTGCACGATCAACGACCTGATCGCCGAACACGCCGGCTACCCGACCCACGCCGCCTTCGTCCGGCACGTCGAAGCGGTCACGGCGCCGCTGGTCGCCGCGGGCCGGCTCACGGCCCGCCAGCAGGGAACCATCGTGCGGGCCGCGGCCCGCTCCGACGTCGTCAAGGGAGTACAGCGATGAGACGTACCGCCGCGAAGCTGGCCACCGTCACTGCCGTCGTCACCGCCGCGGCGCTGACGATCGCCCCCACCAGCGCCAGCGCCGACCTGGTCACCCACTGCGTCGGCACCGGCGGCGCGGTGACCGTGCCGAACGACCTGCTGGTGCCGGCCGGTAAGTCGTGCGCGCTGACCGGCACGACCATCACCGGCAACGTCAGCGTGGCCGCGGGCGCCAACCTCGTCGTGACCGGCGGCCGCATCAGCGGTGAGATCCAGGTCGCCGCGGACGGCTACCTGGACGCCGGCACGACCGCCATCGGCGGCGGCATCGAGCTGGCGTCCGGCGGCTACGGCGTGTTCCTCAAGGACACCGGAACCGGCTCGATCACGGTACGGCCCAAGGGATCCGCCACGAACGACAGCTTCCTGTTCGTGGAGAACGCGGCCATCGACGGCACGGTGACCGCAAGCGCGGGTGAGATCCGGCTCGACCGGAACACGGACGTGACCGGCAACGTGAGCACGACGGGCAGCTACTACACCGACGTGCACGACTCATTCGTCGACGGCACGCTGTCGGTCCTCAACAGCGCGACCGGAAGCGTGATCTGCGGCAGCGCGGTCCGCGGCCGGGCCACGTTCGCCGGCAACCTCGGCGGCGTCCAGCTGGGCCCGAACGGCACCTTGGACGGATGCGCCTCAGGTGGCTATTGGGGTCGTGACGTGAACATCAGCAACACCACGGGCGGGGTGAATGTCGACGACAACATCATCGACGGCAAGCTGACGACAACCTCCAACACGCCGGCGGCCAAGGTGGCGGCGAACAACCGCATCCGCGGCGGCGTCGCGGGAGAGCAGGGGTCGGCGGCGGCTCGGGTGTCGGCCAAGCGCAGCTTGCCGGAGCGCGAGGCGAAGGGCGAGGAGCGCGCCGCGGCGCGGACATCCTCGGCGGTCCAGGAAGCGGACGCGGCGGGAGACGCTGGACTCTGATCGGCAGGCGGCCCGGGGATCAGACGATCCCCGGGCCACCCGTCGATGCCGTTACTATCCCGAAGCCGGTGGCGTCGGGCCGAGCCGGCGGAATTCCACCTCGAACGTATGGGCCCGGTCGGCCGCCAACTGGTACTGCGGCAGTACACCCGGCCCGCATGAGGCAGACCCGAGCCCGTTCTGGCCGAGGTCAACATTGAGGTGCACCCGGCCCGACGGCTTCAGCTCGTACGGGTGCCCGGCCGCGGCCAGGTCCGCGCTCGTCCAGCGCCGCGCCGCCAGCTCGAACGTCGGGTGGCCGGCTATCTCCAGACCCGTGCCGTCCGGTGCGGTGATGCGGGCCCAGCGCACGCCGGTGCGGTTGCCGTTCTCCTGGGGGTGGACGTACGGCGTCTGCATCTCGTCCACCCGCAGGCGGTACCGGCCGAACCGCACCGCCTGCCGGCTGTCGGCGTACGCCTCGCCCGGGCCGTCGCCGAGCCACTCCACCACGTCCAGGTCCGCCGGGACGGCCAGACGCAGGCCCAGCCGGGGCAGTACGCCGCTCCAAGCTCCCACCGGCTCGGTGTCGACCGACAGCGTCACGCCGCCGTCCGCGGCCGTCCAGCGGTAGGTGGTCAGGACGGCCAGATCGGTGGCGGCCGGGGCGACCCGGGTGCGGACCACGAAGGTGTCGCCCTCCGCGCCGAGGTCGATGACGCGGTGCTGCAGGCGGTCCAGGCCGAGCCTGCGCCATTCGCCGGCCACCGCGTCGCGGACGTCGCGGGGTGGGGCGTCGTTGTCCGTCGGCGCGCGCCACAGGTCCAGCCGGGGGCCGGTCACCGGTAGGCCCGGGTGATCTCCGGGTCGGGCTCGACCATCCGGTCCCGGAACTCGGTCGTCCAGGCTCAGCAGCAGACCGGTGCGTGGGTCGAACCTGGCCGGGCCGACTCGTACTTCTCCGCTGTCGTCCGTCCGTGCCGGATGCCTGGACTTTCGGGGGGCTGGCTGCGCGCGGGCCGGCAGCTGCACCTGGGTCCAGGCGATCTCGTGGCCCGCCGGGGCCCACGGCTCGTCGTGGGTCAGCCGGCCCCGGACCGTCAGCCAGGTGTCCGCGCCGGCGGCGGGCAGCTCCGGCAGGCGGCCGGTGACCTGAGCGCCGGCCGGGGCGACCGGCACGGTCAGGTTGCCCTCGGCCAGGGTGACGCCTTGCTCCTGCACACTCCAGTCGAAGGTCAGGTGTGAGGTGTCGCGGAAGTCGTACTTGTTGTTGACCTGAACCTGAGCCAGGGCTGGATCGACGGTCAGCCTGACGGGTTCGCTGACCTTCTTGAGCTCCAGCAGGCCCGGTGACGGGGTGCGGTCGGGGAAGACCAGGCCGTCCGCCACGAAGTTGCCGTCGTGCAGCGGTTCGCCGAAGTCGCCGCCGTACGCGAAATAGTGCCCCTCGCCGCCCGGTACCGGTTGCCGGATGCCGTGGTCGATCCACTCCCAGACGAAGCCACCCTGACATCGGGGGTACGTGTCGAAGAGCCGCTGATACTCCGCCAGCCCGCCCGGACCGTTGCCCATGGCGTGCGCGTACTCGCAGAGGATGAACGGCAGCGACCGGCGGTGCGCGTCGGCGGCCGGATCGCGGGTCGGTGGCTCCTCGCCGCGGCCGATCGTGGCGACCTCGTCCACCGAGGCGTACATGCGGCTGTAGCAGTCGGTGTAGCTGCTGTCCCGGTCGCCCTCGTAGTGGATCATGCGGGACGGGTCGCGGTCGCGGATCCAGTGGGCCATGGCCGCCAGGTTGCGGCCCGTGCCCGCCTCGTTGCCCAGGGACCAGGCGATGACGCTGGGATGGTTCTTGTCGCGTTCGACCATCCGCTGCGCCCGGTCCACAAAGGAGGGCGCCCAGCGGGGGTCGTCGCTGGGATTGCCGCGCCAGCCGGTCACGGCGAACCCGTGGGTCTCCAGGTCACACTCGTCCACGACCCACAGGCCCAGTTCGTCGCAGAGATCCAGGAACTCCGGCGCCGGCGGATAGTGGCTGGTGCGTACGGCGTTGAGGTTGTGCTGCTTCATCATCAGCAGGTCCTGGCGCATCACCGCCACCGGTACGGTCCGCCCGGCGTCGGGATCCCACTCGTGCCGGTTGACGCCGCGCAGCGACACGGGAGTCCCGTTGACCGTCCACCGGCCGTCGGCCAGCGCCACCGTACGGAAACCGATCCGGATATCGGCACCTTCCGTTCCCGTCTCGAGCCGCGCGGGGTAGAGCCGGGGTGTCTCGGCCGACCACGGTTCCACCCGGGCGACGACGTGCGGGCCGGCCGCGTCCACGTCGACCAGGCCGAGCTCGGCGATCGTCAGCCGGGCCGGGACGTCGGTGTCGACCGACACTGTGCCCCGCCCGGTGAGGTGGTCGTAGGCGGCGTGCACGAACACGTCGCCCAGTCCGCCCTCGGGCCGGGCCAGCAGCCGGACCGTCCGGAAGATGCCGGACAGCCACCACATGTCCTGGTCCTCGAGGTAGCTGCCGGCGGACCACTGATGCACCCGTACCGCCAGCACGTTGCGGCCCGGCCGCAGCAGGCCCCCGACGGCGAACTCCGCGGGCAGCCGGCTGCCCTTCGCGTGCCCCAGCTCCTCGCCGTTCAACCACACCTTGTAGCAGGAGTCGACGCCCTCGAAACGGATCACCGCGGGACCGTCCGGCCAGCCGTCCGGCCGGTCGAAGACCCGGCGATACTCGCCGGTGGGGTTCTCGTCGGGCACGTGCGGCGGATCGACCGGGAACGGATAACGGACATTGGTGTACGCCGGTGCGCCGTACCCGTGCAGTTGCCAATGCGCCGGAACGGCGAGGGTGTCCCAGCTCCGGTCGTCGAAGCCGGGATCGGCGAAGCCGGCGGTGACAGCGTCGACCGTAGGGGCGAGGTGAAAGCGCCAAGGGCCGTCCAGGGACAGCGTCGCGGCATCCGAGCCGACGTCGGCCCGGGGTGGGCACAGCCCTTCCCCGGGTCGCAGGTCCTCGTGATACCGATCGGTCATCGGCTGCTCAGCTGGTGGGTACCACTGCGACTCCGCCGACTCGCCCATGGGCACCAGCGTAGATCCGGGCCGGCGTGGGTATGCGGCGGGCCGAGCCGAACCCGAGGAGAAGACCATGTACGACGTCAGTGCGGCCGAGCAGGCCGCCCACCCGGCCCCGAGACGCCGCCGGACCTGGTTGCGGGTGTTCCTCACCGGCCTGGTGCTGTGGATCCTCACGGTCGCGGTCACCTTCGTGACGGGCAACCCCAATCTGATCCCGACCCTGGTCCTGCTGGGCAGTTTCCTCGTACCGGTGTCCTTCGTGGTCTGGGCGTTCGGCCGCCGGCACAGCGGTGAGGTCACCGCCGAGCTGCTGTTCACCACGTTCGTCACCGGCGGGGTGCTCGGGGTGCTGGCGGCCTCGCTGCTGGAGTCCTACCTGCTGCACCCCTCACCAGGCCTGTTCGTCGGCGTGGGCCTGATCGAGGAGGCCGCGAAGCTCACCGTCCTGGCCGTCCTGACCCGCAGACTGCAGCACAAGTACGCCGCTGACGGGCTGATCCTGGGCGCTTCCGTCGGGTTCGGCTTCGCCGCCTTCGAATCGGCCGGCTACGCCTTCACCGCCCTGTTCACCGAGCAGGGGCTGTCGCTGATGCAGCTGGTCCAGACCGAGCTGCTGCGCGGGCTGCTCGCTCCCGTCGGCCACGGCCTGTGGACGGCCATCCTCGGCGGCGTGCTGTTCTCGGCGAGCGGCCGGGAACATTTCGCGCTGACCTGGCGGCTGCTGCTGGCGTACCTCGGAGTCTCCGCCCTGCACGCGCTCTGGGACAGCATGCACAGCATCGCCCTGCTGCTGACGCTGGTGCTGACCGGTACGCCGTACCAGTTCTCGCTGCTGGACCGCGGCTATCAGCCGCAGCCGACCGCCGGCCAGACCCATCTCTTCACCGCGTTGTCCTGGGGTGGTCTGGTCGTCGTGTCGCTGGTCGGGATCGGCTGGCTGCTCGCCGTCCGCCGGCACGCCGACCAGGAAGCTCGGGCCGTGCTGTGGAAGATCCCTGCCTATCGGTGACCGGGCCTGCCATGATGGCCCGCGATGATCGAAGTGATCGGGTTGACCAAGTCCTACGGGCGGGTCCGTGCCGTCGATGACGTGACGTTCTCCGCCGTGCCCGGGCGCGTGACCGGATTTCTCGGGCTCAACGGCTCCGGCAAGACCACGACGCTGCGGATGCTGCTCGGCCTGACCCGGCCGACCTCCGGCGTGGCGCTGATCAACAAGGTGCGCTATCAGGAGCTGAGCGATCCGGCCCGGCAGGTCGGGGCGGTCCTGGAGCAGGGCATCAGCCATCCCGGGCAGAGCGGGCGGGCCCACCTGATGACGCAGGCCCTGCTCACCGGGGCCGACCGGGCCCGGATCGACCCGCTGCTGGCCCAGGTCGGCCTCGACGACGCCGCGGAGCAACGCTGCGGCGACTACTCGCTCGGCATGCGTCAGCGCCTCGCCGTGGCGACCGCCCTGCTCGGCGAGCCGTCGGTGCTGGTCCTGGACGAGCCGGCCAACGGCCTGGACCCCGAGGGCATCGCCTGGCTCCGTGAGCTGCTGCGCGAGCACGCCCGCAACGGCGGCACGGTGCTGATCTCCAGCCACCTGCTGGCCGAGCTGGCCCAGCTCATCGACGACGTCGTGATCATCGCGGACGGCACGGTGCGCTACGCGGCACCGCTGACGGAACTGTACGGCTCGGCGTCGGCGCGGCTGCGGATCCGCGGCCGCGATCCGCAGCTGCTGTGGCGCGTGTTCGAGGAGGCCGGGGCCCAGGTCGACACCGACGGGTACGCCCTGGAAGTGATCGGGCTGACGCCGGAGGACGCGGGCGAACTCGCCTTCGAGGCCCAGGTGCCGATCTACGAACTGGCCACCGACGCCCCCAACCTCGAACAGATCTTCCTCGGCCTGGTCAGCGCCCCGGCCCCCGCCGCTGTCGAGGAGGCCGTCCCATGATCGCCGTGGTCCGCAGCGAGCTCTACCGCCTGTCGACGATCCGGTCCAGCGCGCTGTCACTCGCGATCTTCACGTGCCTGGGCACCATCCTGGGCGTGATCGGCTCCGACTTCTGGGCGCTGCTGGCGGGCGTGGGCGCCTTCGGCTTCGGCGTCACCGGCGTCTCCCAGCACTTCCAGCACCGGACCGCCGTACTGCTGTATCTGGCCCGGCCCCGGCGCATCCGGGTGCTGATCGGCCAGCTGATCACCACCGTGATCGTGGGTTTCGGCTTCACCGCGATCAGCGGTCTGATCGTGCTGATCCAGGGCAACCGTGAGCGATACCTGATCACCCTGCTGGTCGCGCCGATCATGGCGGTGCTCGGCGCCGCCGCGGCGGCCATCGCCCGCAGCGCGACCATGCTGTTCGTCGGCTTCGTGGCGTGGATCATCTTCGTCGAGGCGATGTACGGCACGCTCCAGGAACCGCTGCCGTTCTCCGCCTACCTGGACGCGGCCTCGGGCGACGTCCAGAAGCTGCTGATCCTGCTGGGCTGGACCACGGCGACGATCATCGGCGCGGCGGTCGCGATCCGCCGCGACCTCACCGGCGACTGACCCTGCCACTGAAAGGCTGCCTGCCGTGACCGAGCCCGCCCGGATGGAGACCCACCAGCACGACGTCGAGCATTGGACGGTCGGCCGTTTGCGGGAGGCGCTGCGGGACCTGCCCGACGACATGGTCCTGCGGGCCGAGGTGGCCGACGGGCCTAGCACCTGGCCCGGGTCGGAACCCTGGGGCAACGACCAGTTCGTGATCACCGCCGCGGCTGTGGACGACGGCGAGCACCTGCGCTCCGACGAGTTCGTGCTCAGGATCGACCATCCCGCGGGGATGTACGTCCGCCGTCCCTGAACGCCGGCGTGACAGCATGGCCCGATGCGTCACGTGTCTGATCATGAGCGCCGCGCCCGGCTGGGGGTCCGGCACGCGCTGGCGCCCGCGTTCCGGGCCGACTCCCCGGAGTCCGTCACGCGGGCGATGACCGTGCTCCACGCCACCGAGCCGGCCACCGTCTACCTGTCCTGCTGGGCGCGGGCCGGGTCGATCGAGATCGCCGACATCGATCGGGCGCTCTACGCCGACCGTACGCTGGTCAAGCAGCTGGCCATGCGCCGCACGCTCTTCGTGGTCCCGCGCGACCTGCTGCCGGCGGTCTGGTCCAGCGCGTCGGCCCGGGTCGCGGGCACCGAACGGGCCCGCATGGCCAAGGACGCCGTCCTGGCCGGACTCGCCGAGGACGGGCACGACTGGATCGACCGCGCCCGCGCCGAGGTCCTCGCCGCGCTCGCGGACGCCCCGGACGGGCGCTCGGCGCTGGAGATCCGGCAGGCGGTGCCGCTGATCGACGTGAAGACGACGGTGGGGGCCGGCGGACTGTCGCCGGCGGGCCGGGTGCTGACCCACCTCGGGGCAACTGCCGACATCGTACGGGGCGTCAACGGCGCGGGCTGGTACACGTCCCGGCCGCGCTGGACCCTCATGCGGCACTGGCTCACCGACGTGCCCGCGGCCGGCGGGGCGGCTGAGGGCTATCGCGAGATCGTGCGCCGCTGGTTGTACACCTTCGGACCCGGCACTGAGGACGACCTTGTCTGGTGGCTCGGGGCGACCCGGAGCGTGGTGCGGACGGCGTTCCGGGAGCTCGGTGCTGTCGCGGTCTCGCTCGACAGTGGCGACACCGGGTGGCTGTTGCCGGACGACCTCGACGAAGTGCCCGACCCGGGACCGTGGGCGGCGCTGCTGCCGGTTCTCGATCCGACGGTCATGGGGTGGCAGCGGCGGGACTTCTACCTCGGGCCGCACCGCGAGCAGCTCTTCGACAACCGGGGGAACGCGGGCGCGACCGCGTGGGTCGACGGGCGGGCGGTGGGCAGCTGGGTGCAGGACGAGGCTGGTGTCGTCGAGGTGCGGTTGCTGGAGCCGGTGTCGGCTGCTGGTCGCCGGTGCCTTGATGTGGAGGCGGCTCGGTTGACTCGTTGGCTTGGTGGCTTCCGCGTTCCGAGTCTCTACCGGTCGCCGGCCATGCGGCCGGAGCCGGCATAGGCGCTCAGGCCAGTCCGGTCAGGAAGAGTGATCCGGCGACCACCAGCCCGCCCTCGACCAGCGCGACGAACACCCGGTCGCTGATCAGGGCGACGATCCTCCGGCCGGTCCACGCGCCGGCCATGATGACCGGCGTCAGCGCGGCGCCGTAGAGCACGATCCGCCCGGTGAGCAGATCACCGGCGCCGTAGGCGGCCGTCTTGGTCAGGTGCAGGGTGAGTGCGGCGGCGGCCTCGGTGCCGATGTACGCCGCGCGCGTCAACCCGTACGCCAGGAAGAACGGCGCCGTCAGCGGACCCACCGACCCGAGCAACGCCGAGCCGAATCCCGACGCGGCGCCGACACCGATGAACGCCCGGTCGCCGGGCCGGCCGGGGCGCGGGCGGAGCCGGCGCCAGGCCACCACCCCGATGAGGAACGCTCCCAGCACCCGCTTGAGCGGACTGAGCGGTGCGTGGCTCAACAGGACAGCACCGCCCACGGCGAACGGCACAGCGCCGAGCGCGAACCAGCCCACCAGCGGCCACCGGACCTCCCGGCGGTTGAGCCACAGCCGGCTGCCGTTGCTCGACAACTGCGCCAGCGTCAGCATCGGCACCGCGACCCGCAGCCCGAACAAGGCCGTGAAGACGGGCAGCAACAGCACCCCGCCACCGAATCCCGTGACGGCAGACAGCAACGCCAGCAGGAACGCCGCGGCGGCGGCGAGCGCCAACGTCTCCATCGGCTGCCGACTGTAGTCGCGGCCGGTCAGGAGCCGCGTGGGGCGTACATGATCACGGCGACGCCGACCAGGCAGATGCCGGCGCCGATGACGTCCCACCTGTCCGGCTGGAATTTGTCCACGACCATGCCCCAGGCCAGCGAGCCGGCGACGAAGACGCCGCCGTAGGCGGCCAGGATCCGCCCGAAGTTGGCGTCAGGCTGAAGGCAGGCCACGAAACCGTACGCGCCGAGAGCGATCACGCCGGCGGCTGTCCACCACAGGCCGCGGTGTTCGCGCCAGCCCTGCCAGATCAGCCAGGCGCCGCCGATCTCGGCGAGGGCCGCCAGGACGAAGAGCAGCAATGAACGGGCGATGATCACCCTGGTCACGGTATCCGTACCGGAGTGGTCACGGGGTGGTGCAGGTGTCGTCGGCGCAATTGGTGCGGTGGCGCTTGTAGGTCATCGGGGATCGGCATCCGGGGCTTCTGTCGCGATGGTGGCGAACGGGATCGGGTAGCACGGCTGGGCGGCGCAGGTCACCAGGTCGTCGCAGCCGGCGTCGACGGCCGCGCGCAGCGTGCCGGCGATGATCTGCAGGTCGCTGATCTTGGCTTCCACCTCGGCGAGTTTGGCCTTTGCCCGGGACCTCAGCCCGGCATCGCCACCTCGCCCGTGCCGGTGCCGGCCGGATTCCAGCAGGTCGGCGATCTCCTCGAGGGTGAAGCCGAGCCGCTGCGCCGCCTTGATGACCCGCAGGACGGTGACCGTCTCGGCCGGGTACATCCGGTGCCCGCCCAGGCTCCGGTCCGGTTCGGCGAGCAGGCCGCGGCGTTCGTAGTAGCGCAGCGTCTGGAGGTTCACTCCCGCGGCCGCGGCGACCGCACTGCTGCGCAGGCCGCTCACGCAGCCATCCCGGCGACTGCCCGGCCGGCGAGGGCGTCCAGCACGGCGATCTGCGCGGGCGGCACCTTAACGTCGAGGTTCACCGCATCAGGCTCACCTTCACCTTCACCTTCACCGGCTGTGGCGAAGGTGAAGGTGAAGAACGAGCAGCACGAGCTCTCCCGGGCGGTGAGGTCGCGGGCCACCGGCTCGGCGGCCGGGTCGAGCCGCCACCGCAGCACGGTGGGCGACAACCGCCGCTGAGCACGCAGCGCGGTGGCGAAGCGGTCGTCGAACTCGGCCAGCCGCAGCGGCTGGTCGACGGTGGGCAGGGTGCACGCTTCGGG
>NZ_JBEZGQ010000061.1:0-17625 GCF_040650095.1 Actinoplanes sp. NPDC048791
GGACGACCTCGGACCGGACGACCCAGGACCGGACGACCTCGGACCGGACGACCGAGGACCCGGCGGCGGAGACGGCGGGCCTGCCGGCCGGCCAGTCCACCGGTACGGCCGCGGCCGGCTCCGGGATCGTGGCGCGCACTGCGCCGGCGGCCACCACGGCCTCCGACGACGACTACGACATCAGTGGTTACGACCTCTCCCGGTACGACACGGGCACCAACGGCGCGGCCCATCCGGCCGAGCCGCTCCAGCTGACCGGCTCGGACGACCCGGACGCGGCGGAGGACGAGGAAGAGGACGGCGACGACGACGAGCCCGTGGGCGCGGGAGCGGGCGGCCGGCGTCGTTCGCGGCGCGGCGGCACCCGGCGGCGGACCCGCCCGTAAGCGTGGTGGCCGGGCGGCCAAGGCCGGGATATCCCAGCCCCGCCCCCCCGCGCCCCCACCCATAAAAGTATCGGGTACACAAGATAAACCCCCCCTCCCCGCCCGGCGCAGCCACACTGATCTGTCTCGGTTACCCTCGTGATCCCCCCGAGCCCCACCTGCGAGGAGTACCGATCCCCGATGCGACGCCTGCTGTGCGCGACCGCTGTGAGTGGCGCTTTCCTTCTGTTCGGCGCCGGTTGTTCGGCCGACGATCCGGCCACCACGACCGCGCCCGCGCCGGCCACGTCGGGGGCTGCCGTACCGGCGGCCAGCGGCGGCACCACCGGCTCAGCCGCGGCCACCGCCCCGCCGCAGTCCGGTGACGCGGCGCTGTCCGGCAACAGCTCGGCGATCTGCCAGCAGGCCGCCAAGACCGGCGGCGACGCCGCCAAGAACTTCGCGCTGGACCTGAAGCTGCTCATCGACGCCCAGTCGGCGCAGGACGCCGACCAGGTGGCCAAGGCCAAGGCCAAGACCACCAGGGACGTCGAGAACTACTCGTACGCGCTGACGGACATGTCGAAGCTGGCCTCGGAGCCGGCCCTCAAGGCGGCCCTGGCGGACATGGGCAAGCAGGTCACGGCGCTCAAGGGTGACGTCACGAAGATCGATGCCGCCCAGCTCACGAAGCTGCAGGAGACCCTCGACAAGGCCTGTGGTTCGAGCTGAGCGGTCCCCGGTTTGGGTCCGGGGCGTTCGATGAAGTAGTCTTTCTGACGGCGCATTTTCGTGCGCCTGTTCCGTGCGCGCCCTGGCCCATCCCCCTCGGGAAGCCCGGGCGCATGCCGGATCCAGTTTCATCCGCCAGCAGCTTTTTCGCTGCGTAAGTCTCAGGGAGTCCGCGTCGATGTACGCGATCGTCAAGACCGGCGGCAAGCAGTACAAGGTTGCCGAGGGCGACGTGATCGAGGTCGAGAAGCTCGCGGGTGTGCCCGGCGACGCCCTGACCCTCGCCGCGGTGCTCCTCGTCGACGGTGACAACCTGGTGACCGATGCGGCCAAGCTTGCCAGCGTGACGGTGTCCGGCGAGATCGCCGAGCACACCAAGGGTCCGAAGATCCGGATCCACAAGTTCAAGAACAAGACCGGCTACCACAAGCGCCAGGGGCACCGTCAGCCGCTGACCCGCGTCAAGGTGACCGGCATCAAGAGCGGGAAGTAGGGGCAGCCATGGCTCACAAAAAGGGTGCGTCCAGCTCCCGCAACGGCCGCGACTCCGCCGCCCAGCGGCTGGGCGTCAAGCGGTTCGGCGGCCAGCTGGTCAACGCCGGCGAGATCATCATCCGCCAGCGGGGCACGAAGTTCCACCCGGGAGAGCTCGTCGGCCGCGGTGGCGACGACACGCTGTTCGCGCTGGCCAAGGGCAACGTGCTCTTCGGTCACACGCGGGGTCGCAAGACCATCAGCATCGTGCCGGTGGCTGAGTAAGCATCACGTCACAGCGGGCCGCGGACCTCACGGGGTCCGTGGCCCGCTGTTTGCTTTTTCTGGTTGAGGTAGGAGAACACAGTGGCTACGTTCGTCGACCGGGTTGTGCTGCACCTGCAGGCAGGTGACGGCGGGCACGGCTGTGTCTCCGTCCGCAGAGAGAAGTTCAAGCCGCTCGGGGGTCCCGACGGTGGCGACGGCGGGCACGGCGGGGGCATCACGCTCGTCGTGGATCCGCAGCAGCACACCCTGCTGGACTTCCACTTCCACCCGCACGTCAAGGCGCCCAGCGGCACCGGCGGCATGGGGGCCAACCGTGACGGTGCCAAGGGCCGGGACCTGGTCCTGCAGGTGCCCGACGGCACGGTCGTGCAGACCCTCGACGGTGAGGTCATCGCCGACATGGTCGGCGAGGGCACGACCTTCGAGGTGGCCCGCGGCGGTCGCGGCGGCCGGGGCAACGCCTCGCTGGCCAACGCCCGGCGCAAGGTCCCCGGCTTCGCCGAGCTGGGCGAGCCCGGTGACCAGCTCGACGTCGTGCTGGAGCTCAAGAGCGTCGCCGACGTCGGCCTGGTCGGCTTCCCGTCGGCCGGCAAGTCGTCGCTGATCTCGGTGATGTCCGCGGCCAAGCCCAAGATCGCCGACTACCCGTTCACCACGCTGGTGCCCAACCTGGGTGTCGTGCAGGCCGGCGACCAGACCTTCACCGTCGCCGACGTCCCGGGCCTGATCCCGGGCGCCGCCACCGGCAAGGGGCTGGGCCTGGAGTTCCTGCGGCACATCGAGCGCACCTCGGTGCTGGTGCACGTGCTGGACGCCGCCGCGCCCGAGATCGAGCGGGACCCGCTGGCCGACCTGGACGCCATCGAGGCGGAGCTGGCGGCGTACGGGGGGCTCGAGGAGCGGCCGCGGCTGGTCGTGCTCAACAAGATCGACATCCCGGACGGCCGCGACCTGGCCGAGATGGTGCGCCCCGAGCTCGAGGCCCGCGGCATGCCGGTCTACGAGGTCAGCGCGGTGACCCGCGAGGGCCTCAAGGAGCTGATCTTCGCGCTCGCCGAGACCGTCGCGGCGCACCGGCTGGCCAAGCCGGCTCCCGAGGCGACCCGCGCTGTGGTGCGGCCCCGCGCGGTCGACGAGAAGGGCTTCACCATCGAGGTCGACAGCGACGGCGTCTACGTCGTCCGCGGCCCCCAGGTCGAGCGCTGGGTCCGGCAGACCAACTTCGAGAACGACGAGGCGATCGGCTACCTCGGTGACCGGCTCGACCGCCTCGGCGTCGAGGCCGCACTGGCCAAGCAGGGCGCCAAGGGCGGGGATCCGGTCCGGATCGGCGACCGCGAGTTCGACTGGCAGCCGAACACGGGCGAGTACATCTCCGGCCCGCGCGGCACCGACATCCGCCTCGAGGAGACCAACACCCGGGCCAGCGCGGCTGCCCGGCTGGCGGCCCGCCGGGCCCGCCGGGTCCGCGGCGACGACGAGCTGCTGCACATGTCCGAGGACGGCACGGTGTCGACGGTCTCGATGGCGTCGAAGCCGGTGCTGGTCGAGGACGACGAGTTCGGCGACGACGACGAGTAGGTCTTTCCGCCGGGTCCCGGCCAGATCCCCGCAACCCGGCGGAAACGGACCCGTCCTAAGGTGTCCAGCGTGCTGATCGAATCGCGTGCCTCGTCCGACGCCGAACTGGCCGCCCTGGTGATCGCGCAGCAGAAGGAGCTGAGCGAGGCCGACGGCGGCGTCGACGGCGTGGTCTACATGCCGCACGACAACGCGGCGTACCTGGTCGTCGTGCTGCACGGGCGTGCGGTGGCGTGCGGGGCGTGGCAGCCGCTGGAGCCCGGCGTGGCCGAGCTGAAGCGGATGTACGTGCGACCGGCGTTCCGCGGCCGGGGCATCGCCCGCCAGCTCATCGTGGCGCTGGAGGAGGAGGCGCTGGCCGACGGCCGGCCGGTGCTGCGCCTGGAGACCGGCACCTACCTGCCGGCGGCGATCAGCCTGTACCGCTCGGCGGGCTACGTGCCGATCCCGGTCTTCGGCGAGTACGTCGGCAACCCGTACAGCGTGTGTTTCGAGAAGTCGCTGGCGGCGGTCACTTCCCGGTGATGTCCGCAGTGACGAGTTTCTCGCCCCGCCGGGCGGAGAACTGCGTCGTCATCACCGGACCGGCATGATGGGCGGATGCCGAGCCTGACCCGCGCCGAGGCCACCGCCCGGGCCGCCACCCTCACTGTCACCGGGTACGACATCGACCTCGACCTGACCGCCGAGGGTGACACCTTCCGGTCCCGGACGGTGGTGCGCTTCACCGCCGAGCCGGGCACCACGACGTTCGCCGAGCTGGAGCCGGCCGAGCTGGTGTCGGCCACGCTCAACGGCACGCCGGTGGAGCCCGCCGCGCTCGCCGAGGAGCGGCTCACGCTGACCGGCCTGGCCCGGGAGAACGAGCTGGTCGTCGAGGCCCTGATGGCGTACTCGAACACGGGGGAGGGGCTGCACCGCTTCACCGACCCCGCCGACGGCCGCGTCTACCTGTACGCCCACATGTTCCTGGACGGCGCCCGGCGGATCTTCCCGTGCTTCGACCAGCCCGACCTCAAGGCGCCCTTCACGCTGGCCGTGACCGCCCCCGACGGCTGGCTCGTCGCCGCCAACGGGGAGCCGGCCGGTGCGGCCGACGGCGGGCGGTTCCGCTTCGCCGCCACCAAGCCGCTGTCGACGTACTTCGTGTCGCTGATCGCCGGGCCGTACCACTTCCGTACCGATTCCCACGACGGCATCCCGCTGGCCCTCTACTGCCGTCAGGCGCTCGCCGAGCACCTCGACGGGCAGGCCGCGGAGATCTTCACCGTCACCAAGCAGTGCCTGGACCGCTATCACCAGATCTTCGAGGTGCGCTACCCGTTCGGCCACTACCAGCAGGCCTTCGTCCCCGAGTTCAACTTCGGCGCGATGGAGAACCCCGGGCTGGTGGTGTTCCGCGACGAGTTCATCTACCGGTCGGCGGTCACCGACAGCGAGCGCGAGCACCGCGCCATGGTCATCGCCCACGAGATGGCCCACCAGTGGTTCGGCGACCTGGTCACCATGGCCTGGTGGGACGACCTGTGGCTGAACGAGTCGTTCGCCGAGTACCTCGGCACCCGGATCACCGCCGAGGCGACCGCCTTCACCGGCACCTGGACCACGTTCGCGATGCAGCGCAAGGCCTGGGGCATGCGCGCCGACCAGCGCCCGTCCACCCACCCGGTGGCCCCCAGCGACGTCACCGACACCGCGCTGGCCCTGCTCAACTTCGACGGCATCTCGTACGCCAAGGGTGCGGCGGTGCTGCGCCAGCTCGTCGCCTGGGTCGGTGACGAGGCGTTCCTGGCCGGGCTCAACGAGCACTTCGCCGCGCACGCGTACGGCAACGCGACCCTGGCCGACCTGCTCGCCGCCGTCTCGAAGGCCTCCGGCCGGGACCTGACCGCCTGGGCCGACGTCTGGCTGCGCCGCGCCCAGGTCAACACGCTGCGCGCCGAGGTCGAGCGGGACGAGAGCGGCCACTACACGGCCGTCAGCCTCGTGCAGACCGCGCCGGAGGACTATCCGACCCTGCGGCCGCACCGGATCGGCGTCGGGCTCTACGACCGCGGGCCGGACGGCACCGTGGTCCGGCGCCGGCTGCTGGAGGTGGACCTCGATCCGGCGGTGGACGGCGGCCGGACCCCGCTGCCCGAGCTGACCGGAGAACCCGTCGCCGAGCTGCTGCTGGTCAACGACGGCGACCTCGGGTACGCGAAGATCCGGCTGGACGAGAAGTCGGCTGACGCCGTACCGCTGATGTTGCCCCTGCTGGACGACTCGCTGGCCCGGGCGCTGCTCTGGGGAGCGACGCTCGACGCCGTCGTCGACGGCGAGCGGCCGGTCGCCGAGCTGGTCACGCTGGTCCTGGCCGCTCTGCCGGTCGAGCGCGAGGTGGCGCTGGTCGAGGACGTGCTGCGGATGACCCGCACGCTGGTGGACCGCTATCCGACCCCGGAGACCCGGCCCGCCGCCCTGGAGATGCTGGCCCAGGCCAGCGACCGGCTGCTGGCCGCGGCCGAGCCGGGCAGCTCGCGTCAGCTCGCCGCGGTGCGCGGCCTGATCGGCGCGAGCGCCGATGTGACGCGGCTGCGCGGCTGGCTCGCCGGCGAGGGCGTGCCGACCGGCGTGACCGTCGACGACGACCTGCGCTGGCTCATCCTGTACCGGCTGGTCGTGCTGGGGGAGGCCGGGCCGGAGGAGATCGAGGCGGCGCTGGCGGCGGATCTGAGTGCCACCGGTGAGCAGCAGGCGGCACTCTGCCGGGCCGCTCTGCCGGACGCCGAGGCCAAGGCCAGGGCCTGGGATCTGATCGTCAACGACATGTCCGCCTCGAACCGGATCCTGGAGGCCACCGCGCACGGGTTCTGGCAGCCGGAGCAGCTCGATCTGACCACCGATTATGTTGCCCGTTATTTTGCGGAAATGCCGGGCATGCTGCGGCGGCGGACCGGGATGAGCGGGGAACGGGTGGCCGTCGCGGCGTACCCGTCGGTGATCGTCAGCCCGCGGACCAGGGAGCTGGCCGCGGAGCTGCTGGCGACGCCGGACCTCTCGGCCATCCTGCGGCGGGTCGTCACGGACGGCGACGACGACGTCCGGCGTGCCCTGGTTGCCCGGGGATAGCGGATTCCGCCCGTTGTCCCCGGTTCGAGCCGTTAGCCTCGGCTTAACGGGGGTGGGGGCTGGTGGAGTGGTCCGAGGAGCTGTCCAGTGGTCTGCTGCAGGCTGCACCGGACGCGATCCTGGTGATGGACGAGGGGCGCATCGTCCTGGTCAACGACCGGGCCGAGGATGTCTTCGGCTGGCCCCGCGGCGAGATGGTGGGTCTGCGCGCCGACACGCTGCTGCCCGACGCCGAGCGGGTGCCGGAGCTGGCCGGGCTGCGCCGAGAGGCCGACGACCGCGGCCCCGGCACCAGCCTGATGGGCACGCTGGCCCTCAAGGTGCGCCGGCGTAACGGCACGATCTTTCCCGCCGAGGCGTCGCTGTCGCGGGTGCAGACCCCGCAGGGCCGCCTCACGGTCGCGGTGATCCGGGACATGACCGAGCGCCAGCGGTTGCAGGCGGAGGCCGAACGGCAGCGCAGTGAGGTGCAGGAACACCGCAACCAGCGGCTCGAGGCGCTGGGCCAGCTGGCCGGCGGCATCGCCCACGACTTCAACAACATGCTCGGCGTGATCGTGAACTACGCCAACTTCGTGATCGAGGAAGCCGAGGCACCGGCGCCCGACCTGAAGGCGATCGCCGACGACGCCCGGCAAGTCATCCGGGCCGGGCAGCGCGGCACGGACCTGACCCACCAGCTGCTCAAGTTCGCCCGCCGCGAAGTCGTCCGTCCGCGGGTGCTCGATCTCAACGCGGTCATCGCGGACACCGAGGACATGTTGCGCACCTCGATCGGCGAGCACATCACCCTGATCACCCGGCCGGCCCCGGGACTGCCCTCGGTCACCTGCGACCCCGGCCAGATTGAGCAGCTCCTGGTCAACCTGGCGGTGAACGCCCGCGACGCGATGCCGGCCGGCGGCAACCTGGTGATCGACACCGCCTGCTCACGCCTGGGGGTGGGCGACCATCCCGACCTCGCGCCCGGTGACTACGTACGCCTGCGGATCTCCGATTCCGGCCAGGGCATGGCCCCCGAGGTCGTCGAGCGGGCCTTCGAGCCGTTCTTCACCACCAAGGCCAGCGGCGAGGGCACCGGGCTGGGCCTGGCGACCGTCTACGGCATCGTCACCCAGGCCGGCGGCAGCGTCAGCCTGACCTCCGAGCCCGGCCTCGGGACGACGGTGACCATCCTGCTGCCGGCCGGCGCGTCGGAGGAGGAGTCGGTCGCGCCCGCGCCCGAGCCCGTCGGCACCGCCGGGCACGGCGAGACGCTGCTCGTGGTCGAGGACGAGGACGCCCTGCGCGACGTGGCGGGCCGGATCCTGTCGGGGGCGGGATACCACGTGCTGACCGCCGACGGCGGGGCGCAGGCCCTGGAGCTGGCCGCCGTGCACGAGGGCACCATCGACCTGCTGGTCAGCGATGTGGTGATGCCCGGCATGCTGGGCAAGGAGCTGGCCGAGCGGCTGGTCTGCGTGCGGCCCGACACCCGGGTGCTCTACATGTCCGGGTACGCACAGCCGGTGCTGGCCTCGCAGGGCACGCTGGAGCCGGGGGTGGCGCTGCTGGAGAAGCCGTTCACCGCCGCCGCGCTGCTCACCGCCGTTCGGCGGCGCCTCGACGGCTGATCTAGGATTCGCCGGATGCGGGAGCGGCGACGAATCGGGATCATGGGCGGCACGTTCGACCCGATCCACCACGGTCACCTGGTGGCGGCGAGCGAGGTGCAGAGCCGCTTCGACCTCGACGAGGTGGTGTTCGTCCCGACCGGGCAGCCCTGGCAGAAGGGCACGGTGAGCCCCGCCGAGGACCGGTACCTGATGACGGTGATCGCCACCGCCTCCAACCCGCGCTTCCAGGTCAGCCGGGCCGACGTGGACCGCGACGGGCCGACGTACACCGTCGACACGCTGCGCGACCTGAACGCCGTCTTCGGCGCCACGGCGGACCTGTTCTTCATCACCGGCGCGGACGCGCTCGCCAAGATCCTCTCCTGGAAGGACGCCCTCGAGATGCTCTCGCTGGCGCACTTCATCGGGGTCACCCGGCCGGGCTTCGAACTCTCCGACGCCCACCTGCCGGCCGACACGGTGACGCTCGTCGAGGTGCCGGCGATGGCGATCTCGTCCAGCGCCTGCCGCCAGCGCGTGGCCGACGGGGAGCCGGTCTGGTATCTGGTACCCGATGGTGTGGTGCAGTACATCGCAAAGCGTGGACTTTATCGGGGTCAAGGTCCGGTTTAGGGCCATTCATCCGGGTAGAGATGTCATACCGGTATGAGAGGCTGGTAACTCTGAAACCGAACGAGGGGAGACCGGTGCCCGTCACCGAACGCGCCCGCGAGCTCGCGCTGACCGCCGCGCAGGCCGCGGCCGACAAGAAGGCCCAGGACATCGTCCTGATCGACGTCGCCGACCAGCTCTACATCACCGACGCGTTCGTCATCGCCTCGGCGGCCAACGAACGCCAGGTCGGCTCGATCGTCGACGCCATCGAGGAAGCCCTGCTCAATCTGCCCGAGAAGGCCAAGCCTGTCCGTCGCGAGGGTGAGCGACAGGGCCGCTGGGTGCTGCTCGACTACATCGATGTCGTGATCCACATCCAGCACGCCGAGGAGCGGGAGTTCTACGCCCTCGACAAGCTGTGGAAGGACTGCCCGACCATCGAGTTCGTGGATCGTGACCTCGCCGAGGCGGACGCCTCCTCCGGCGCGGCATGACCACTCGCGTCATCGTCTGGCGGCACGGCAACACGGACTGGAACGCGGGCAACCGCGTCCAGGGCCAGACCGACGTGCCGCTCAACGAGCTCGGCCGGCAACAGGCCGTCGACGCCGCCGAGCTGCTGGTCCGGCTGCCTCCCGCGGCCATCGTGGCCAGCGACCTGAGCCGCGCCGCGGACACCGCGGCGGCTCTGGCCGCCCTGACCGGCCTGTCGGTGAGCTACGACGAGCGGCTGCGCGAGCGCTCGTTCGGCCAGTGGCAAGGCCTCACCATGACCGAGGTGGCCCGGACCCGCCCGGAGGAGCACGCCCGCTGGCGGGACGGCGCCGACGTCATCGGTGACGGGGTGGAGACCCTGGACGACCTCGGCAAGCGCGTCGCCGACGCGCTGCAGGCCGCGGCCGACCGGGCGCCGGACAGCATCGTCGTGGTCGCCACCCACGGCGCGGCCGCACGCTCGGGCATCGGGCACCTGCTCGGCTGGCCCCGCGAGCAGCTGCGCACCCTGCGGGCCCTGCAGAACTGCCACTGGGCGGAGCTCACCCACGACGACGAACGCGGCTGGCAGCTCGGCAGCTACAACGTCGGCCCGTTCGGCGACCGGCCCGTCCCGCCGCCAGTTTGATCTCCGGTGCCGGGAACGGGCGGGGCAGCGGGTAGCGTCCAACCACCATGACTATCCGACGCATCAGCCTGCCTCTGCTCGTCGCCCTGGCCCTCGCTGGCTGCGCCAACGGCGACTCCGCCGGTGCACCGGCTCCGGCGCCCTCCGCGCCACCGGCCTCGTCCGCGGCGCCCGTCCCGACCGAGGAGTCAGCATCCGTGAAGCCCTCGGCCGGCACCACCACGCTCACCGGCACGATCGCGGCCGGGGTCGAGCCGAACTGCCTGCTCCTCGACGACCACCTGCTGATCATCAACGATCCCGAGCAGCGCGCCGCG
This sequence comes from Actinoplanes sp. NPDC048791, assembly GCF_040650095.1. NCBI lineage: Bacteria > Bacillati > Actinomycetota > Actinomycetes > Micromonosporales > Micromonosporaceae > Actinoplanes > Actinoplanes sp. NPDC048791. The sequence goes on from NZ_JBEZGQ010000061.1 coordinate 10,202, forward strand.
GCCAAGCCCGGCGCCTCGGTCACCGTCACCGGCCGCGTCGAGCAGGGCATGATGACCACCTGCCAGCAGGGCACGCCGTTCATCGTCGCCACCCTCCGCGCGAACTAGGCCACCATCGGCTACGGTGCCCGCATGCCCGTCGCGGTCGTCACCGACTCCACCGCGTACCTGCCGTCCGAGCTGAGCGGGACGTACGACCTCACCGTCGTCCCGCTCACCGTCGTGATCAACGGCGAGGAGGGCCTGGAGGGCTCCGAGATCTCCCCGGCCGACGTGGCCCGTGCACTGGGCCAGCGGCGGGTCACGGTGAGCACCTCACGGCCGGCTCCGGAGCAGTTCGTGGCCGCGTACCGCCGGCTGCTCGACGCCGGCGCGGACGGGATCGTCTCCGTGCACCTGTCGTCGCAGCTCTCCGGCACGTACGACGCGGCCGTGCTCGCGGCGGGAGAGGTCGGACCGCTGGTCCAGGTGGTGGACAGCGGCACCACGGCGATGGGCCTGGGCTTCGCGGCCCTCGGCGCCAGCACGGTGGCCGGCACCGGCGCGACCCTGGAAGCGGTACGCCAGGCCGCGGTCGACCACTCCGCCCAGGTCAGCACGCTGTTCTACGTGGACACCCTGGAATTCCTGCGCCGTGGCGGCCGGATCGGCGCGGCATCGGCGTTGCTGGGGACGGCGCTGGCAGTCAAGCCGATCCTGCACGTGGTCGACGGGTCGATCGTGGTGCGCGACAAGGTGCGTACCGCCGGTCGGGCGCTGGCGCGGCTGGTGGATCTGACGGTGGAGGCCTCCGGTGAGGGGGAGGTGGACATCGCGGTGCACCACCTGGGGGCGGCGGACCGGGCGGCGGCGTTGGCCGACGCGGTGACCATGCGGTTGGGTGACCGGCTCCGGGACTGCTACATCACGGAGATCGGGGCCGTCGTCGCGGCCCACGTGGGGCCGGGGGTCGCCGGGGTCGTCGTGCACCGGCGCCTCTGAGCCCGTCTGACGGTCAGTCCTGGCCCGTGTCCTTGGGCCAGGTCTCGCCGCGCCAGCGTGGGGGTGTGAGCTGCTCCTCGGTCAGATGCGGCACGACCTCCCGCCACGGCCGGATGGACTCGCCGACCTGCACCTCGTCGGCCACCGGCAGCAGCGCCGGCCCGTCCTGCGGCCACAACGCCCGGGTGCGCCCGTCGTCCGCGATCAGCAGCTCCGCCGCGAGCGGCAATTGCTCGGCCTGGCGGGCGTACTCCCGCGCGGCGAGCACTCCCTGCGCCCGCCGCACACAGATCTCGTACGGTGAGCCCGGCGCCGCCCGGTAAGGCACCGTGCGCCCGTCGGCGTCGCTCACGTACGCCATCGGGGTGATCGCCCGCGGCGACGCCAGATAGATCGCCTCCGCCTGCGCGAACAACCCCGGCAGATGATCGCTGTTGTCGGCCGTGACCAGCAGCGTGCCCCGATCGGGCGCGAAGGCGACCGGCTCCCCGCCGACCTGCCCCGCGAGCCCGGCCAGCCACCCGTCCAGCAGCAGATGCGAGGTCCAGTAGGAGTCCCCGTCGTCGATGAACTGCACGACGACCGGCTCGGTGGCCTTGCCCAGCAGCGTCGCCGCGGTCAGATTGGCCCGTGCGGCCGCGAACACCTCGTCGGCGTCGACATCCCAGCCGTTGTCGACGGACACGTACGTCATCGTCTCGGGGTGGTCCACCACGACGAACTCGGCCAGGAACGGCAGCGCGGGCCGCCTCAGCGGCGCGCTGACGTCCGAAGGCGTGGTCACGCCCCGCAGCACCGGCCGCAGCAGCGGACGGGCCGCATGCCAGTCCACGGGGAGGCCGGGATTGCGCAGGAACCCGGCGACGAACCGGTCGACCCGGCGCCGGCGCCCCCGCGACCGTTGCGCCAGCAGACCCTCGAGCTGAAGCACACTCGGAACGTCGTCACCGTCCGGAGTGAAACTTACCGAAAAGGTCGCCGAGTGGTATCGGGCGTCGGCGAACCCGGCACGGCGCAGCCTTCTGATGACCTGGCTGGCCAGCCGAGCCCGGGCGACCCTGCGGAAAAACCCCACGCGCAGTGCCTCCTTGCTCTGCCCCCCGGCATCGGCCGCTGACCTTATCGCAGGGCTGTTACTGCTGGAAGTTCCGACCACCGACCGGTGACAGCCCGCGCTTCCAGATCCTCATCCTCGACGACGCCCGCACTCAGCCCCGCAGCCCGCACAGCTGCCACGGCGGCCTCGGTCTGCGCCTCGGTGACCTCGGACAGCAGCAGCCCACCGGGGGCGAGCCAGTCGGCGGCACCAGCGACAACAGCACGGAAGACATCGAGCCCGTCGGCGCCACCGTCGAGGGCTGTGCGGGGCTCGTGCAGGCGGGCCTCGGCGGGAAGCAGGGCCAGGTGCTCGGTGGCGACGTAGGGGACGTTGGCCAGCAGGACGTCCACGTGACCGCGCAGCTCCTCGGGCAGGGCGGCGAAGAGGTCACCCTGGAAGACGTCCCCGCCCAGGTTGTCCAAGGCGCAGGCCACGGCGAGGGGGTCACTGTCGGCGGCAACCAGGCGGATGGCCGGTGCCTTTTCGCGTACGGCGAGACCGAGCGCACCGGAACCGCAGCAGAGGTCGACCACGGTCTTGCCGGGTGTGGTGAGCTCGGCCAGGGCGGTGTGCACGAGCAGCTCGCTGCGGACGCGGGGCACGAAGACGCCGGGGCGCAGCCGGACCCGCACGCCGCAGAAGTCGGCGAAACCGACGACCTGCTCCAAGGGCTCGCCCATCGCCCGGCGATCGACGAGCTCGCTGAGATGCGCGGGATCGGTGGCGGCGCTGCCGAGCACGGCGGCCTCGTCCTCGGCGAAGACGCAGCCGGCGGCCCGTAGCCGGACGGTGGCCTGGGTCAGGTCGGTAACTGTCACAGCGCCATGTCTAGCAAAGCGGGGGAGGGGGCCGGAGGTTATCCACAGTCCGTTTTTATCCACAGGGGGCGGGGCGGCGGAGGGTTGCTGCGGCCTAATTTCGGCCGGTGCGTGAGGCGAGGAATCCCGAGGAAGTCAGTGCCAGGCTGCGGACGGTTCTGGCGCCGGTGCGCGTCCGGCCGGGGTCAGGGTCTGTGGGCTCTTCGCGGCCTTCCGGGTCGCCGTGGGCTACGCCGCCGAGGCGGTTGTCCGGCGAGCTTCCTGGTTCTGGGGCGCCCGCCGGTGCCGGGGATTCGTCTGAGCCCGTCGCTTCGGACCAACCGCTTCATCGTGCTGCCCCAGTCCCTTTCGAGCCCTCACCGCCCTCAGCGGCCACACCGCCCTCACTTCCCGAGCCGGAGCCGGCTCCCTCATCGTCGGCTCCCCGGAGGTCCGCGTTGCCAGGGGGTGGGGATGGGGACGGTGCTTGGCCGGTGCCCGGTGGGCCACCGCTCACCTGGAACGATCTGTTGCCGGGCTGGCCGGATGACGTGACCCTGCAGCCTCGTGACGAGCCGCGCCCTGCTGTCGCAGCCGCCAACCCGCCTGCGCCGCCGCCCATCCCCGCCCCCGAGGATCTGGCTACCCGCCCGCCGTGGGCTCCGGCCGAAGCACTGCGGCCGCCTGCCCTGTTCGGGCCCGACGCCGACGACGAATACCCCGAGGAAGAACCCCTGACCGGCGCCGGCGCGTTCGACAGCGCTCCGCGGTCGCGTCTCGGGGCCTTCGATCCCGGTCGTCGCGGGGTGAAGGCGCTGGCCGCGGTGGCGGTCCTCGTGGTCGTGATCGCGGCCCTGCTGGCGTGGCGGGCCCGTCCGCGGGTCGATCCGGTAGCGCCGCCCGGCATCGACCCCGCCGCCGCGGACGCCTCTCTCGCCGACGACTCAGATACTGCCGCACCAGCGATCAGCGCTCCGGCCGGACCAGGCGCCAAGCCGTCCTCGCCGGCCGCGGTGGTCGTGGCGGTCGGCGGCAAGGTTCGCAAACCCGGACTGGTCGAACTACCGCCGGGTGCCCGCGTGGCGGACGCCCTGCAAGCGGCCGGCGGCGCCAGCCCGGGCGTCGACGTGGCCCCGCTCAACCTGGCCCGCAAGGTCGCCGACGGTGAACTCATCATGGTCGGCGTCACGCCCCCGCCGGGCGCTGCTCCGACAGGCGCTGCCGGTCCCGCCGCACCCGGGCAACCTGGTGCCGGGCCGATCAACCTCAACACCGCCACCCTGGCCGACCTCGACACCCTCCCAGGCGTAGGACCGGTCCTGGCCCAGCGCATCTTGGCAGCCCGCGATGCCCAGGGCGGCTTCAAGGCGGTCAGCGACCTCCGCCAGGTGAGTGGCATCGGCGCAGCCCGCTACGAACAACTCAAAGACCTGGTGACCGTGTGAGCCGCGAGGTCCGCGACCACCCGTCAGAGGCTCACCCACCGGATCTCCGGCTGGCGAGCTTCGCGGTTGCCCTGTGGCTCGCGGCGCTGGCTTCGCTCTACCTGTCCGCGCGCTGGGGCCTCGTTCTCGGCGGTGCGACGCTGGCGGCGGCCGCGGGCACAGCCCTGATCCACCGCATACCGCGTGCCTCCGACGGCTCACGACGAGAAGCGGTGCGTTGGCTGGTTGCTGCTGCCTTGCTCGGCGCCGGCTGCGGGGCCGTGGCCACCGCCGCGCGGGTCAGTGTCCGGGATGCCGGGCCGGTTGCTGCGCTTGTTGATGCCGGCGCCACCGTACGAGTGGATCTTGTGGTGCGGGATGATCCGCGGGCCTTGCGGGGATCGCCCGGGTTGCCGGCCACCTACCTGGTCGCCGTCGAGCTGACCTCGGTGTTTCCCGAGGACGGGTCGCGGCTGCGGCTCTCGGTGCGGGCGCTCGTGCTGGGCTCCGACCCGGCCTGGCAACCGTTGCTGCCCGGCCAGCATGCCTCGGTCAAAGGCCGCCTCATGGCTCCTCGCGGTGGCGACCTACGGGCTGCCGTCCTGTCGGTCAAAGACCGGCCCGTGCTGCACGGGCGTTCGTCGTGGACTCAGCGCGCCGCGGGCACCCTGCGTGCCGGTCTGCAACGTGCCTGTGCGCCGCTGCCGGACGACGTTGGTGGTCTGCTGCCCGGTCTGGTCGTCGGCGATACGAGCCGGCTCGACGACGCGCTGGAGGAGGACTTCCGCACGACCGGCATGACGCATCTGAACGCCGTGAGCGGCGCCAACGTGGCGATCATCCTGGGGGTGGTGCTGTTCGCGGTGCGGTGGACCCGGGCCGGCCCTCTGCTCACCGCCCTCGTCTGTGCCGTCGCGCTGGTCGGCTTTGTGATCCTCGCGCGGCCGTCACCCAGCGTGGTGCGAGCCGCCGCGATGGGGGCGATCGGACTGATCGGGCTGGCCGCCGGGCGTCCGCGCGCCGCCTTGCCCGCTCTGGCCGCCGGGGTGGCAGTGCTGATCGTCGTCGACCCGGAGCTCGCGGGCGACATCGGCTTCGCGCTGTCGGTGCTGGCGACCAGCGGCCTGCTGCTGCTCGCGCCGAAGTGGCGGGACGCCCTCCGGCGCCGGGGTTGGCCGCTGCTGGCCGCTGAGGCGCTAGCTGTGCCCGCCGCCGCCCAGGTGGCGTGCGGTCCGGTCGTCGCCGGGATCTCGAGCTCCGTGAGCCTGGTCGCGGTACCCGCCAACCTGCTTGTGGTGCCCGCGATCGCGCCCGCCACTCTGTTCGGGGTCTCCGCCGCTGTGCTTTCGCCGGTCTGGCCAGTCGGTGCCGAGTTCGCCGCCTGGCTGGGGCAGTGGCCTGCTCGGTGGCTGGTGCTGGTCGCGACGTACGGCGCCCGGGTGCCCGCGGGTGCGCTGCCGTGGCCCGGTGGTGTGCTGGGCGCCCTGCTGCTGGCCTTGGTCACGGTCGCGCTGCTCATCGCCGTACGGCGGCCGCTCGTCCGGCGGTTGGTGGCGGTTGTCTCGCTCGGGGCGATGCTCGGGGCCCTGCCCGTACGGCTGATCGCGTCGGGGTGGCCGCCGCCACGCTGGCTGATCGTCACCTGCGCAGTCGGCCAGGGCGATGCGATCGTGCTGCCGGCCGGCGCGGGGCGGGCGGTCGTGGTGGACGCCGGGCCGGAGCCGACCTCCGTCGATCATTGCCTGCGGCGGCTCGGCGTACGGCAGGTCGTGCTCTTCGTCGTCAGTCACTTCCACGTCGATCACATCGGCGGGATCGCCGGCGTCTTCCGCAACCGTTCTGTCCTGGGCGTGATCACGCCGGACTGGCCGGAGCCACCGGGCGGCCGTTCCCTCGTCGCCGCGCAGGCTGCTGGTGCCCGGGTGCCGATGCTCGCGGTGGGGCCGGGCTGGTCGTACACGGTGGGTGGGCTGGCGCTGACTGTGCTGGGGCCGTACGAGCCGTTGCACGGCACCAACTCCGATCCGAACAACAACTCCCTGGTGCTGCGGGCCCGGCTCGACGGCCGCACGGTGCTGCTGCCCGGGGACGCCGAGACCGAGGAGCAGCAGGCTCTGCTCAACCATCTCGGGCCCGCGGCGGTACGCGCCGACGTGCTCAAAGTGGCGCACCACGGCTCGGCGTACCAGTTGCCGGAGTTCCTCGACGCTGTCGACCCCGCCGTCGGACTCGTGTCGGTCGGGGCCGGCAATGTCTACGGGCACCCGAACACCTCCCTGCTCGCGCGGCTGAGCCGGGGCGGGACGCGGATCCTGCGTACCGATCGGGGCGGTGACCTCGCCGCCGTCAACACCGGCTCGGGTCTCGCGGTCGTGGCTCGCGGCGACCCGCCGCAATGACCTGTCACGTCCGGTGGCGCGCCCTCGTCCTCATGGCAACGATGAACGTAAGGAGTACGAGCATGAAGGTCGCAGTGGCCGGCGGCACGGGTCTGACCGGCCGCCACGTCGTCCAGGCGCTCAAGGATGCGGGTCACGAGCCGGTGGTGCTGGCCCGGTCGACCGGCGTTGATCTCGTGACCGGCGCCGGGCTGGACGCGGCGCTCGCCGGGACCGACGCCACCATCGACGTGAGCAACGTGACGACGCTGAAGCGCGCCGAGGCGGTCGGCTTCTTCGAGCGGGCCGGGCGTCACCTGGTCGACGCCACCGCGCGGGCCGGGGTACGGCATCACGTCGCGTTGTCCATCGTCGGCATCGACGGTGTGCACACGGGCTACTACCAGGGCAAAGTGCGCCAGGAGGAGGTCATCCGGGCTGGTTCGGTGCCGTGGACCGTGCTGCGGGCGACCCAGTTCCACGAGTTCGCCGAGCAGATCCTCGAGCGCGTGCCCGGACCCGTCGCCCTGGTGCCCCGCCTGACCGTGCAGCCTGTCGCCGTACGGGAGGTGGCCGAGGCCCTTGTCGAGCTGGTCGGCGGCGAACCGCAGAAGGCCGCGCCGGAGCTGGCCGGGCCGCAGGTGGAGTCGCTGTCCGACATGGCCCGGCGGCTGGTCCGGGCCGGCGTCGTCCGCCGGCGTGCCGTGGTGCCGCTGTGGCTGCCCGGGCCCATGGCGCACGGCGG
>NZ_JBEZGQ010000062.1:0-17509 GCF_040650095.1 Actinoplanes sp. NPDC048791
GCCACTGCTCCGGGTCGCCCACGGTCACCGCGACCCGGCCGCCGGGCAGCGGCGCGGAACCGGGTGGTGGGCCGCCGAGGCGTTGCAGGTGACCGGCTGACAGCGCTTGGAACCACATGGCGTCCCCGGCGAATCGGTCGGTGAGGAACCGGGTGTAGCCGGCGTACGGCGCCCGCTCCTCGCCGTCGGCCGGCCGGTCCTGGAACTGTGGCAGCCACAGCCAGGCGGCGTCCGGTTCGACGGTCACTCCAGCCCACACCAGGTGGTCCGCGTGGGCCAGCACCAGGGCGCGTTGTGCGCGCATCCGCTCAGCGACACGCCCGTCCGCCGAATACGCGGTCAACGATCCGTCCGCCGGCCACCCCTGGGGGCCGGGCTCGACGGCGATCGCGGACACCTGGGTACGGAAGTCCGTCGCCACCAGGCACGCACCGGTGCCGGCCGACAGTACCGCCGAGCTGACCGGCTCGGCCGTGTCCCAGGTCAGCGGCACCTCGGCGGAGCTGACGACGCCGTTGAGCACGGCGGGTCCAGGCTGGTCGGACCGCAGCCAGTCCAAGCCGATGGTGAGTAGCTCCGGACCCGTACCGAGGTCGATCATCATGATCCTGCCGCCCGGCACCGGAATCGGATCCGACGCGAACTTCCGGCCGTCCAGGGAGTCGCCGAACCGTCGCAGCACGCCGTCGAGGCGGCCGGCCGGATCCTCGGCCCGCACCTCGATCAGCACGGTCGCCTCCGGTCTGAACGCGGACCGCAGCTTGGCCTGGACGGTCAGGGCCATGATGACCTCGTTCCTACTGGTTCATCTGGTACTTCAGCTTGGCCTGGTAGTGGACGTCCTTTCCGAAGATGTGATCGTGCCAGTTGCGCGGTCGTGAGCTCCTGATACATGGACTCTAAAGTCCAATCTGTATCAGAGCAGGACTGCCGCAAGCGGGGGATGACGCTCCTGATCAGCATGCGTGCGGCACTTCGCGGTCCACGTCCTCAACCATGGCTCGGCTGGACGCCCGACAGTATTGGACTCTATAGTCCTGTTGTGGTTGTCGCGAAGGTCTCGACGTGGGCCAGGGCCATGTCCAGCGCCACCCGCATGGGCTCGGCGTCATGGGCTGCCTGAGCCAGCAGATAGCCGCCCTGAACGGCGGCCATCACCGCTACCGACAGCGTCGCCGGGTCGGCGTCGGCGCGCAGGGTGCCGTTGTCACGCATGCGCCGGAAACCGTCTGCCAGCAACTGTTCCCAGGTGGCGAAGTGGCCGGCCAGCGCCTGCCGGGCGGCCTCGTCGGTGTCGGACAGCTCGGCCGCGAGGGTGCCGATCTCACATCCGTGTGCGCCGCTGCGCAGCGCGTTGCGTTGCAGCACGGCGTCGCGCCACCGGCGCAGACCGGCGAACGAGCTGACGCCGCGCAGCAATTGGTACTGACGCTCCAGCACCACCCCGGCCTGATACGCGACGACCTCGCGGACCAGTGCGTCCTTGGCCGCGAAGTGGTGGTAAAGCTGGGATTTGCTGGTGCCGCTGGCGATCCTGACCTCGTCCAGGGTGGTGGCAGCGACACCCTTGGCCGCCATCAGCTCGGCGGCCGCCAGCACGATGCGTTCCCGGGTGGCCGCGCCGCGCGCGGTCAGCCGGACGCCCTCGCTGTTGACCGGCGCGTCGACCACGGCCGCCAGGCTACCCGAGCCCCGGGGCGAGAAACGCGTGCCGGGCGGACACCACCAACGAGACAGATAGCAGAGGAGGCGATCCCCATGAAGGCGATCGTGGTGACGGACCAAACCGCCGGAACGGCCGGGATGAGGCTCGGGGAGCGACCGGAGCCGCCGGCCGCGATCAACGACGTCATTGTCGAGGTTCATGCGTCGGGGTTCGTCCCGACCGAGATGGCGTGGCCTTCGACCTGGACCGATCGCCGTGACCGGGACCGGACACCGTCGATCCCCGGGCATGAGCTGGCCGGAGTGGTCAGCGCCCTCGGTTATGGCACGACGGGGCTGTCGGTGGGGCAGCGGGTGTTCGGTCTCGCGGACTGGCACCGCGACGGCACCCTCGCGGAGTATGTGGCCGTCGAGGCCCGCAACCTCGCGCCGCTACCTGGCGACGTCGACTTCACGGTGGGCGCGAGCCTGCCGATCTCGGGTCTGACGGCGTGGCAGGGACTGTTCCAGCACGGCCGCCTCCAGGCCGGGCAGAGCGTGCTCGTGCACGGCGCGGCCGGCGCGGTCGGGACGATGGTGACGCAACTCGCCCGTGAGTTCGGCGCGTACGTCATCGGCACCGGACGCGCGGCCGACCGGCAGAAGGCCCTCGAGTTCGGCGCGCAGGAGTTCGTCGACCTCGACAACGACGCGCTGGAGGACGCCGGCGGTGTCGACCTGGTCTTCGACGTCATCGGCGGAGACGTCCAGCAGCGATCCGCGCGTCTGATCCGGCCGGGCGGAACGCTGGTGTCCATCGTCGGGCCCGCCGAGGCGCGGCCTGCCGACGGGTTGGCCGTCGACTTCGTCGTCGAGGCCGACCGGGCCCACTTGAATGAGGTCGTCCAGCGCGTCCGCGACGGGCGGCTGCGGACGAACATCGGCACCGTCGCCACCCTCGACGACGCCGTCGCCGCCCTCAATCCGACCGGGCGGGCCAAGGGCAAGACGGTCATTCTCATTCGTCCGTAAGCAGCGCACGTTCGACGACGCACCATCCGAGGTCCGGCGGATCCGGTCGTACGCTTGCTCCATGATCACGACCGTGGCGGTCATCGGGGGCGGTCAGTCCGGCCTGTCGGCGGCCTATCACCTGCGACGGCGCGGCATCGACTTCGTCGTGTTCGACGCCGAGGAGCGGCCGGGTGGCGCCTGGCAGCACCGCTGGGAGTCGCTGCGGATGGCCACCGTCAACGGCATCTTCGACCTGCCCGGCTTCCCGAGGCCGCCGCTTGAGCCCGACGAGCCGAGCCGCACCGCCGTGCCACGCTACTTCGCCGACTTCGAGCGGGCCGCCGGGCTGTCCATCGAGCGGCCGGTCCGGGTCACCGCCGTACGCCGGGCGGACGCCGACCCGGACGGCGACCTGATCGTCGAGACCAGCACCGGTGTCTGGCGGGTCCGCGCGATCATCAACGCGACCGGCACCTGGACGAACCCGGTCCGCCCGCACTATCCGGGCCAGGAGACCTTCGCCGGCCTTCAGGTGCACACCCACGACTACGTGTCGGCGGATCGCTTCGCGGGGCTGCGGGTGGCGGTCGTCGGCGGTGGGATCTCGGCGGTCCAGCAGCTGGAGGAGATATCGCGGGTGGCGACGACGTTCTGGTACACGCGCCGGGAGCCGGTTTTCCGCGATGGCGCGTTCGAGCCGGAGGTGACCGGCCGCGAGGTGATCGGCCAGGTGATCGCCGACGTCGAGGCGGGCCGGCCGACCGGGAGTGTCGTCTCCTACACCGGCCTGCTCTGGACGCCCTACGCGCTGGCGGCCAAGGAGCGTGGGGCGCTGGAGCGCCGCCCGATGTTCACCGAGATCGAACCCTTCGGGGTACGCGAGGCCGACGGCTCCTTCACCTCGGTGAACGCCATCCTCTGGGCCACCGGTTTCAAGGCTGCGCTGGCCCACCTGGACCCACTGAACCTGCGCAACGAGCAGGGTGGGATCCGGCTGGCCGGCACCCAGGTCGCCGGCGAACCCCGCGTACACCTCATCGGTTTCGGCCCTTCGCAGTCCACCGTCGGCGCCAACCGGGCCGGGCGTGCCGCGGTCGCCGCCCTCAGCCGGCGCTTGAGCGGCTGACGGGGGCGGCCGGACCGGGAGTCACTCGGGTTCGGTGTCGTCGCCGGCCTCGGACGCGGCCCGCAGTCGCTGCTGCGCGAGCAGGCTGGCCCTTGTGAGCACGTCGATCTGGGCCGGGTGGTAGAGCGCGACCACGGAGTCGACGAACGTCTGCATGGTGACGTTCTCGCTCTTGATGAGGTGCGCGCCCGGATCGTTGAGCCACGGGTAGTCGGTGAGGTTCTGGGCGATGACCGGTGCGAGCCGTTCGGCGACGTCCTGCCGGGTGGCCTCGTCCGCGTCCGGGGGCAGGGCGTCCACCTCCGCGCTGACGGGATCGCTGTCGTTCTCCGTCATGCGCTGCAGGTCCTTCATGGCGTCCTCGTCGTACAGCCGGGTGTAGACGTGGATGAGCGAGGTGTCGGCTTCGGACAGGCGGGGCGCGACCGACTCGAAGCCCGCCGGGGCATCGGCCGGCGCTCCGTCGCGGAGGATCACGGCGATGTCGGCGCGGGCCTTGTTCAGGCGCTCGATCTCGCCGGCGAGTTGCGCGTCGACCTGGCGCAACACCTCCGGGGGCACGTCACCGTTGGTCCTGGCCACGCCGATCTCGGACAGGGGGACCCCGAGCTCCACGAGGCGCCGGATACGCAACAGGCAGACGAGATGCGGTACGCCGTACTGCTTGTAGCCGTTGTACCGGCGGTCCGGCTCTTCGAGCAGACCGAGGCGGTGGTAGTGCCGGATGGTGTTCACCGTGGTGCCGGCGAGATCGGCAAGTTCCCGGGTGCTCCAGGCCACGTCCGGCCCCTTCGATCAGTCCTCAGGGCGACGCTAACACATGAGATCCGATCGGCACGGTAGGTGCTGAGGCGGTCACCGGCGGGGTTCCCACCGGAACAGCCGCAGAGCGAGCACGATCGCCACGACGACCCAGCCGAGCGTCGGCGCCAGCAGCGGCAGCGAGTCCGCCGGCGGCACGCCGCCGTTCCAGGTGTTCACGATCAGTTCGGTGGCCGACCCGCCGGGCAGCAGCCGCTTGAGCAGGGTGAGGCTCTCTGTGCCGGTGATGCCGACCCAGCTGGCCACGGCGATGGTCACCAGGCTGATCGGCAGGGTGGTGACCTGCGCCTGCTCGGGTGAGCCGGTCAGGCCGGCGGTGGCCAGCGCCAGAGCCAGCATCATGACGAAGGTCGCCAGGATGGCCACGGCCAGCAGCACGAGGTCGGCCGGGCGGCCGCTCACCGCGGCGAAGACCCCGAGGATGGCCACTACCTGGACCAGGGCGGTGAAGGCGACCGGCAGGGTCAGGCCGGACAGGATCGCCGCGTCGCCGGCGGCGGTGGAGCGCAGCCGCTTGAGGAACAGGTCCTGCCGGCGCGCGGACAGGGTGGTCACCGCCGTGGTGTAGAGGCTGAACGCGCCGATGGTGAAGACCAGGACAGCGGCGATGTAACCCAGGCTGCCGATCTGAGCGAACGTGTCGCGGCGGTAGATGAAGAAGGCGCCGGCCGCCAACGGCATGACGAGGTTGGAGATCAGCACGGCGCGGTTGCGGAAGATCTGGGCGAATTCGCTGTACGCGATGGGGAGCATGTCGTGGCCTTCAGCGTGTCGGGGTGGGGACCGGGTCGGTCTCGATGGCGCGGAAGACGTCGTCCAGCCGGGTCGGCGCGGCGGACAGGCCGTGCAGGTCGACGTCGTGCAGCTCCGCCCAGTCGAGCAGCCGCTTGAGATCCGCTTGCAGTTCGAACGTCTCGATCTGGTACGCCGGACCCGCGGGCTGGGCGGCGCCTAGAGGCGGCACGGGAGCGCCGGGGGAGAGCGAGAACTGGATCGCTGCCGGCAGCGTCCGGGTCAGCTCGGGCACCGTTCCCTGGCTGCGGAGAGTGCCCCGGTGCATGAGCCCGATGCGGTCGGCGTGCTGCTGCGCCTCTTCGAGGTAGTGCGTCGTCAGGATGACGGTCGAACCGTTGCCGCGCAGGTCCTCCACGGCCTCCCACAGGGCATCGCGGGACTGGATGTCCAGCCCTGTGGTGGGCTCGTCCAGGACGATCAGCTCCGGCCGCCCGTACACGGCGGTGGCGAAGTCGAGTCGCCTCTTCTCGCCGCCGGACAGCTGCCCGACCCTGGTCGCGGCCTTACGTGTGAGGTCGACGAGGCCCAGGACGCGGTCGACCGAATCGGAACGGCCGGACAGCCGGCCGATCAGCCGTACGGACTCCGCGACGGTGAGGTCGGCGGAGAACCCGCTCTCCTGCAGCATGATTCCCATCCGGGGCCGTACCGCCCGCCGGTCCGCCGGACTCTGGCCGAAGACCTGTACGGAGCCCGACGACGCCCTCCGATGCCCCTCGATGACCTCCAGAGCCGAGGTCTTGCCCGCCCCGTTGGTGCCCAGCAGTGCGTACAGCTCGCCTTGCTCGACCCGGAACGTCAGGTCCTGGACGGCGTGGAAATCGCCGTACGAGACATTCAACCGGTCCACTTCGATGACGGGTCGCGACGGTGCGCCGGATGTCATCTGCGCGTGCCCCATGTCGGTCCTACCTCCACTGCGTGGTCGTCTGTGCTCCGGGCCTGCACCAGTGCAGACCGTGTCCTCGGAACACAGTCAAGGCAGCAGTCAGCAGGCTCACATCTGCCGCGGGGCAACGGCGCCGTCGTGCAGGAGGGCGGCGATGTCGGAGCGGGCTCGGGCCAGGCGTTCGATGTCGGCCGCGAGTCCGGCGTCGACCTGCCGCAGTGTTTCCGGGGCAACGGTTCCGTCCGTGCCGGCTTCGCCGATCCGGGCGAGTGGCACGCCCAGCTCGACGAGCCGCCGGATGCTCAGCAGCCGTTCGAGTTCCCGATTTCCGTACTGTTTGTAGCCGTTGTGCCGGCGCTCGGGCTCCTCGAGCAGGCCGAGCCGGTGGTAGTGCCTGATGGTGTTCACGGTCGTGCCGGTGAGCTCGGCAAGTTCACGGGTGCTCCAGGCCACGGTCGTCTCCTCGTGCGGTCAAGGGTGCCGGTGGGTCTGTGGCGCGTGGCTGGACCAGGCCGTTGTCGTACGCGAAGATCACCGCCTGGATCCGGTCGCGCGCTCCGATCTTGGCCAGTACGCGTCCGACGTGCTTCTTCACGGTTGACTCGGTCAGGACGAAGCGTTCGGCGATCTCGGTGTTCGTGGCACCCTGGCCGATCGCCTCGAGGACTTCGCGCTCCCGCTCGCTCAGCGTGGCCAGCCGGCGGTCCTGCTTGACCGGCGCCGCATCCTGCAGATACGCGGTCATGAGCTTGCGGGTCAGACTGGGCGCCACCACCGACTCCCCGCTCGCGACGGCTCGGATGCCGGCGATGAGCTCTTCGGGACGGGCGTCCTTGAGCAGGAAGCCGCTGGCCCCGGCCCGCAGTCCGGCGTAGACGTACTCGTCGAGGTCGAAGGTGGTCAGGATCAGCACGTGGGTGCGTGATCCGGCCGCGGTGATCCGGCGGGTGGCCTCTATGCCGTCCACACCGGGCATGCGCACGTCCATCAGCACCACATCGGGGCGGGTCTGCTCGACCATCCGCACCGCCTCGGTGCCGGTGGCGGCCTCGCCGACCACGGCCATGCCGGGGGTGCCGTCGAGCAGCATCTTGAAGCCCATGCGCTGCAACGGCTGGTCGTCGGCGATCAGCACGGTGGTCATGCGGGCTCCTTGAGGACGACATCGACGAGCCAGCCCCGCTCGGCCGGGCCGGCGTTCACCACCCCGCCGTACATGGCCGCGCGTTCGCGCATGCCGAGCAGGCCGTGGCTCGGGGCGGCGGGTCCGCCACGGCCGTCATCACGTACGCGTACGCGTACCTCTCCATCGCCGGCAGCCAGCGTGACGTCCGCGGTCGCACCGCGCCCCGCGTGTTTGAGGGTGTTGGTGAGCGCTTCCTGCACGATGCGATAGACCGCGAGCTGCACACCCCGGCCGAGGGTGCGCAGCTCGCCCGCGGTGGAGTAGGTGACCGGCAGCCCCGCCGCCCGCACGCTGGGCAGCAGCCGGTCGAGGTCGTCGATGCCGGGCTGCGGGCTCAGCTGCGCATCCGCGTCCTCGCCGCGCAGCACCCCCAGCACCCGCCGCAGCTCGCCGAGCGCCTGCCGGCCGGTCTCCCCGATCAGCCGCAGTGGTTCGGCGGTCTGTTCGTCGCGCGATCTCGCGAGCGTGACTCCGCCGTCGGCCAGGCCGATGATCACCGACACGTGGTGGCCGACGATGTCGTGCATCTCGCGGGCCACCCGGGCCCGCTCGTCGGCGACGGCGAGGCGGGCCCGCTGGTCACGCTCGACCTCCAGCCGCGCGGCCCGGTCCTCCAGCGCGACCAGGTATGCCCGGCGGGTGCGCACCGCGACGCCGGACGCGACCGCGGCCACCGACATGCCGAGCGCCAGCACCGACGTGAGGGCGCTGTTCTCCACCGCCGGTCCGAACAGATAGATCTCGGCGGTCAGGAGCGCGACGGTGATCCCGGTGGCCCAGGCGAGCGACCGCCACGCCCCCCGGGAGGCGACCCCGAAGAGCATCACCAGCAGGATCACCCCGGCGCCGACGCTGGCGTCCAGCCATCCCTCGATCAGGTCGGTGGCCGCGGTGACCAGGAACGCCGGGAAGGGGTACCGGCGCCGCCAGTACAGCGGCGGCAGCAGCAGCAGGGTCGCGATCGTGGCCGGGAGCGGCTTCTCGATCAGGTTCGGGATGCTGAAGAGCACGATCGGGACGGCCACGAAGGTGTCCATGACCCACGGCCGGCGGCGATGGAAAGTCCGCAGCCGTCCCTGCCGGTCCACCAGCCATCCTTGCGCGCTCATCAGCCGATTGTCCCCTCACGCGTCGGTCTTCTTGAGCCGGAGCGCCGCGGCGGTGAGGGCCACCACGACGTAGCCCGCGAAGACCGCGAGACCGGTCCACGGCGCCAGCGTGTTCTCCCCCTGGGTCAGCGCCATGACCGCGCTGCCGGCGTTGCTGGGCAGGTAAGGGGTGATCGTCTCGGAGACCGGGTCCGGCAGCAGTGCGGCCAGACCGGGCACGATCAGCAGGAGGCCGGCCAGGATGGCGATGGCGCCGGCGCTGGAACGGACGAGCATGCCGAGCGCGACGCCGAGCACCGCGACCAGGCCCAGATAGCAGCCGGCGCCGAGCAGAGCGCGCAGCACGCCGTCGTCGCCGAGGCCGGCCCGGCCGATCCCGTCGTTGAGTACGGCCGAGCCCAGCGCGAAAGCGGCGAAGGCGCCGGCAGTCATCGTGACCAGTGCGGCGGCCCCGGCCACCAGACTCTTCGACCACAGCACCGGCAGCCGGTGCGGCACCGCGGCCAGGGTCGCCCGGATCATCCCGGTGGTGTATTCGCCGGCCCCCAGCAGCGCGCCGAGCACCCCGACGGCGAGGCCGGCCAGGGTGCTGCCGGACAGGGCCAGATCGACAGCCGACAGGCTGTCGCCGGAGAAGGACGCCGAGGCGATCACGCCGAACGCGATCAGGAGCACGACCGAGATGCCGGTGGTGATCCAGGTCGAGCGCAGGGACGAGAACTTGGTCCATTCGGCGGCGACGACGCCACCGGGGGTGATCTTCATCGGGTGGCCTCGTATTCGACAGCGTTGTGGGTCAGGTTCATGAACGCCTCTTCGAGTGAGGCGTTCTGCGGGGTCAGCTCGAACAACGGGATGCCGCGGGTGGCTGCGGCCAGTCCGATCGCGCGGGCGGTGGTGCCGGCGACGAACAGTTCCTCGGCGCCGGTCGACGTGACGGTGATGCCCGGGCCGGCGAGCACCGTGCGCAGCGCGTCCGGGGCCGCGGTGACGACCCGGACGCCTTCGGCGGTCACGAGGTCGGCCACGGTGGTGTCGGCCAGCAGTCTGCCCCGGCCGATGATGACCAGGTGGTCCGCGATCAGCGAGACCTCGCTCATCAGGTGCGAGGACAGCATCACGGTGCGGCCTTCGGCCGCCAGGCCGGTGAGCAGGTTGCGCACCCAGAGGACACCGTCGGGGTCGAGTCCGTTGACCGGCTCGTCGAGCATCACCACGGCCGGGTCGCCGAGCAGTGCGGCGGCGATGCCGAGCCGCTGACCCATGCCGAGGGAGAAGGCGCCGACCCGCTTGTGGGCGACGGCCGAGAGGCCGGCCAGGTCGAGCACCTCGTCGACGCGCGAGCGGGAGATGCCGTGCGTGCGGGCCAGGGCGAGAAGGTGGCTGACCGCGGTGCGACCGGGGTGCATGGCCTTGGCCTCCAGCAGCACGCCGATCTCGCGCAAGGGGGCTTTCGACGACGCGTACGGCCGGCCGTTGATCAGCACGTCGCCCGCGGTCGGCGCGTCGAGAGCGACGATCATCCGCATGGTGGTCGACTTGCCGGCGCCGTTGGGCCCGAGGAAGCCCGTGACCTGTCCCGGCTGCGCGGTGAACGACAGCTGGTCCACGACTGTCTTCGCACCGTACCGCTTGGTTACTTCGCGTACTTGAATCATGCTCACAACGCTAGGTACGCGGAACGCCGGGACCGTGGTACCGCGGTCGACACTTGCGCGCTTCCCTTGGTACCCCGGTACACCGGCGACGCGGTCAGGATCGGCAGGCGACGTCCCGGGCCGGCAGCTTTCCGTCGACCAGGTAGGCGGTGGTCAGGTTCAGCGCGCAGGCGTTGCCGCCCAGGACGTAGACGCCGTGCCCGCTGTCGTCGGCGGTCACCAGCCTGGCCCGCTGACCGAACTTCCGGCGCAACAGCTCGGCGTTGACCGCCGGAGTGACCGGGTCGCGCCGGTTCTGGAGCATCAGCACATCGGCCGGCCCGGAGTTGTCGACCTTGACGGGTGGCTCGGAGGGCTCGTGCTTCCAGTAGGCGCACGGGGTGATGTTGGCGGTCGCCGCGCCGAACATGGGGTACCGCTTGCGGTCCTGCGCGACGCCGCGCCGGTAGGTCGCCAGGTCCTCGGGCCAGTTCACGTCGTTGCAGGTGACCGCCAGGAACACGGTCAGCGCGTTGTCGACCGGGGGCGCCGCCTGGGCGGCCGGGAGCGCGGAGGTCACCCGCTTGGCGCCCGGGTTCAGCAGCGACTGCCAGGTCTGGGCCAGAGCGCCGTACTGGACGTCGCCGTAGAGGTGGGCGAAGGTGAGGAACCGGAAGATGGCGCCGGTGGTCCCGTCGGCGGCCGGGGCCTTGTCGAGCCGCTCGGCGATGGCGAAGTAGGTCTTGCGCACCTGCGCGGGCGTACGGCCCAGGCCGTAGGAGGCGTGCCGCGCCGCCGCCCATTGCGCGAAGTCCGGGAACGTCTCCTCGACACCGCGGGCGAACCGGCGCAGGCCGTCCCGGTCGAGGTGGGTGTCGGCGAGGTTGCTGTCGACCACCGTACGGTCGGTGGTGTCCGGGAACAGCGACACGTAGGCCGCGCCCAGCGCCGAACCGTAGGACGCGCCGTAGAAACTGGCCCTCGGCTCGCCGAGGGCGGCGCGGATCCGGTCCAGGTCGCGGGCCATGTTCGCCGTCGTGAGGTGCTGCAGCCGTCCGCCGGGGTCGTTCGCAGCGCATGTCTGCGCGACCGCTTCGGCGATCTTCGCCTGCGCGGTCACGGCCGCGTCGTCCGCCGCGTACGGCGGCACATTGGCCCAGTAGCCGATCTCCTCGGTCAAGCCGCAGCTCATCGGCGTCGAGTGCCCGACGCCGCGGGTGTCCATGCCGATCAGGTCGTAGGTGTCCATGACGGTCGCCGGCAGGCCCTTCTTGGCCAGGAACGCCGGCTGGTCCAGCCCGGAGCCGCCCGGCCCGCCCGGGTTGAACATCAGGATGCCGCGCCGCTTCTCCGGCCTGGTGCTCGCGATCCGCGACACCAGCAAAGAGATCTGCGCGCCGTCGGGTTCGCTGTAGTCGAGGGGAACGGGCACGGTCGCGCACTGGGCCGTCAGTGGTGCCGTTTTCGCGTTCACATCCGCGGGGCAGGCGGCCCACTTCAGTTGCGCCGCCGCAGGATTCTCGGCCCGCGCCGGCATCACCGTGATCAGCGTACCGACCAGACCGAGCGCTGCCACCAAGGCAGCGCTACGCCGTCGACTCATGTCCAGCCTCCATCAATCGTCCTTTGCGGTCCGATCCATGCGACACCATGTCCTCGGCACACAGTCAAAGCCGGAATTGACTGTGTTCCTGGAACACAGGCTTCACTGCGGAGATGTTCGACGAATGGCGAAGGCGCCGAGCCATCCAGCGCATCAGACCCGGGGACGGGCGCGCACTGAAGCGATTCCGCTGGTGGCATCTGCTGACTCGATCTCTGTTCTACCTGCCCGTGGACGCCGGTACCGGCCGGCCGGTGGTCTATGCCGTCGACGTCAACCACCTGAAGAGCAATGAGAACGGCGACACCGAGGCTTACCTGTACCGCGACGGACGGCTCCACGCTCGAGCGAGGCTCCCCGCCGTCTTCCCGATCGAAGGTGGCGAGATCGAGGTGGAGACGTCGTCGTTCGGTATCCGGCGATGCCACTTCGTCACCACCGACGGGATCGAGCAGCAACTCGTGCCGGAACCCCGCTCCGCCGAGGGACGCCGCGCGCGTCTCGACCGCGAGCACCCCGCCCTCAGCCGCTGGATCGGCACGCTTGCCGTCATCATGGTCGCCGTCCCGCTGTTCTTCGTCGTTCCGCAGACCCTGGAGGCGATCTCCCGGTTCCCGCCGCTGGCCGACCGGTTCGGAGTCTTCGAGTCACCCGTCGAGGCGCCGGGATGGCTGACCATCGCGCTCACGATCAGCGCTGTGGTGGGCAGCACCGAGCGCGCCCTGCGCCTGCGGTACAACCGCTGGCTGGACCCGGTGGCGAGCTGACCGCGGCGGGGATCAGGTCGCATCAGGCTCGGCCGGCCATCAGCTGCTGCTGCGGTCTTGCGCACGTGCCCGCCGGCGGAAGCCGCCCGGGGTGTCCCCGGCCTCGCGGCGGAAGAAGCGGCAGAAGTACGCAGCGTCGGCGAAGCCGAGCCGTACGGCGACCTGGGCCACCGGGAGGGCGGTGTCGGCAAGCAGCCGCTTGGCCTGCGACGCGCGTGCCTGCCGGATGATGTGGCCGGGGGTCGCCCCCATGGCCTGGTGCACCTTGTCGTTGAGGTAGCTGGTGGACACGCCGAGCCGCGTCGCGTAGGCCGGCACGCCGGCTCCGAGTAGTTCCGGGTCGGCGAGCAGTTCCTGGAATCGCTGCGCCAGCGTGTCGGCCGGCGCAGTGGCGCGAGCGTCCAGCCGCGGCCGATGTGCTCTGCCCGTCTCGACGATCAGGACATGCAGGTAGGCCTGGAGGACGCCGCGGAAGCCGGGCTCGCGCTGACGATGCTCTCGTTCCATCTCGGCGATGAGGTGCTGGATCCGCCCGGACTCCTCGGGGGACAGCTGACGCCCGGGCGTCCGGGCGAGGCGATGGAGTGCGTCGCGGTCGCCCGGGTGGGTGAGCAGGAAGTCGTCGGTGAAGATGACGACGTGTCCCGGCAGCCGCGGCACCTGGCGCCAGTGTCCGGTCTGCCCCGGCGTGCTGACACACATCTGGGGCGGGTGCAGCTCCTGCTCGTCCCGGTTCACCACCTGCGCACCGGCACCCCCGGTGATGTGGACGAGCTCGTAGAAAGGCGACAACGCTCGGAACATCAGGCCGATCCGTGCGATCGAGCCGACGGCGAACGGCACATCCTCGTCATGCCGGGGCGGTATTTCATCCATGGGTCTCACGCCGTCCGCGCGGACGGACGGGGAGCCGGTAGGTCCGGCTCCCCGTCCGCATCAGCGCTGGTTACAGGTTGCCGCTGATGGCGGTGACGAGCTCACCGTTGCTGGTGTCGCCGGAGAACTCCCAGAAGAACGCGCCGCCGAGACCCTGCTGTTCGGCGTAGGTCATCTTGCCGGCGATCGTGGCTGGGGTGTCGTAGCTCCACCAGTTGCTGCCGCACTTGGCGTACGCGGTGCCGGCCACGGTTCCCGTGCTGGGGCAGGTGTTCTTGAGGACCTTGTAGTCCTCGATGCCCGCCTCGTACGTGCCCGGGGCCGCGCCGGTGGCCGTACCCCCGGGTGTGCTCTGGGTGACACCGGTCCAGCCGCGGCCGTAGAGGCCGATGCCGAGCAGGATCTTCGAGGCGGGGATGCCCTTGCTCTTCAGCTTCTGGATCGCCGCGTCCGACCAGAAGCCCTCCTGCGGTACGCCGGGGTAGGAGGTCAGCGGCGAGTGCGGGGCGGTCGGGCCCTGTGCGGCCCAGGCGCCGAAGTAGTCGTAGGTCATCGGGAAGATCTTGTCCAGCTTCTGCGCGGCGGTGGCGTAGTCGGCCGCGTCGATCTTGCCGCCGTTGCTGCCGTCCGCGGTGATCGCGGCGGTGATCAGGTTGCTCGGGCCGAACTTCGACCGCAGTGCGGTGATCACCTTGTTGAGGGCGTCCGGGCCGCTGGTGTCACAGGTCAGGCCGCAGGCGTTCGGGTATTCCCAGTCGATGTCGATGCCGTCGAAGACGTCGGCCCACCGCGGGTCCTCGACCATGTTGTAGCAGGACTCGGCGAACGCCGCGGGGTTCTGGGCGGCCTGGGTGAATCCGCCGGACCAGGTCCAGCCGCCCATCGAGTAGATCACCTTGAGATGGGGGTACTTCTTCTTGAGTTTGCGGAGCTGGTTGAACGAGCCGCGCAGGGGCTGGTCCCAGGTGTCGGCGACGCCGTCGACGGACTGGTCCGCGGTGTAGGCCTTCTCGTAGTCGGCGTACGAGTCGCCGATGGAGCAGCGGCCGCCGGTGGTGTTGCCGAACGCGTACAGGATGTGCGAGACCTTGGCCGCCGAGCCGGAGGTGTCGATGTTCTTGACGTGATAGTTGCGGCCGTAGACGCCCCACTCGGCGAAGTAGCCGACCACCCACTTGTCGCCGGTCGGCGGGGGAGTGGGCGGGGTCGACGGCGAGGTCGGTGGGGTGGAAGGTGTGCTCGGCGGGGTGGAGGGCTCGGTGCCACCGCCGCATTCGCCCTTGTCCGCCCAGACACCCCATTGCCCGCTGGACGCCGGATTCTCGCCCTGGGTCCACCACTTCGCGGAATAGTTGTGCCCCTGGTACGAGGCGGTCTGCCCGCCTGTGTACACCGCGGCGGCACTCCACTGCGAGGCGCAGGGAACCGCGGCCGAGGCGGTGGAGACGGACAGCATCGTGGCTGCGCCTCCGACCATCATCACGGCGCCTGCGCACAGGGCGCGACGCATGCCGATTCTCATGTGAACTCCGATCTGTCGTACCCGTTTGGTCACGCCGGGGAGAAGCCCTCGTCGGACAGCACACGCTGGGCCAGCGCCGAGTGTGTGAAGGCCACGAAGGCGTCCGCGGCGGTGCGGTTGTCGCCCTTGCCGAGCCGTACGACGGTGTACTGGTCGGCGTGCCGGACGGCCGCGGGAAAGTCGATGGCGCGCAGGTCCGCCTCGGCCGCGGCGATGTCGGTGCGGTACACCAGGGCCGCGTCGGCCCTGCCGCTCTGCACGGCGGCCACCGCGGCACGTCCGTCGGCCACGGCCACGGCCGGGCGCACTGCGAGCAGAGACCGGGCCGCGTCGCCACACCGGGTCCGTGCGGCGCAGACCGCGACCCGGACACCGGTACGGCTCAGGTCCGCGACGCTGTTCACCGGGCCGGCCTGTCGCGCCACCGCGATGACGAGCGGGTTGCGGGCGATCACCGAGGGTCTGCCACCGGCTCCGGCGTCGACGACTCGTGCGGTGGCGGCCGGGTCGCCGGAGACCAGGACGTCGGCCGGTGCTCCGTCGACGATGTGCCGGGCGTGCCGGGCGCTCGGGCCGAACTCGACGAGCACGTCGGTTCCGGGATAGGCGGCCTCGAACTTCTCGACGAGGATGCCGAACGTCGTCCGCAGCTGCTCGTCGGCATGCACGACGAGCCTGCCGCCGGGCTCACCGGAACGAGCCGGATCCGCCTGGCCGGCCTCGTGATGGTGCTGGTGCATGGTGGTGCTGGGCGAAGCCGTCGCCGGTCGCGGTGCCGACCGTCTGCCGTTGCCGACATCGGACGGTCCCGCGGAACAGCCGGCTGCGGCGAGCACCACCGCCGTGCCGATGAGGGTGAGCTGGTGGCGCACGGTCATGGTCTTCCCTTCGCGCGGAGCGTCGCTGCCCGCGGCGGCCGCCGGGCCGAACTCGTACCGGGCCGGCGGCCGCCTTTCGGTGGACCGGTCAGCAGGCGCCCTTGTCCTGCCAGACACCCCACTGGCCCGCGACGCCCGGTTCCTCGCCCTGCGTCCACCAGCGCGCGCTCCAGTTGTGCCCGCTGTGCGACACGGCGGCGCCACTGGTGTAGACCGCCGACGCGCTCCACGCCGTGGTGCAGGTGCCGGCGGGCGGTGGCGTCGTGGGCCCGGTCGGCGGCGTGGTGGGTGTGGTGGGTGTGGTCGGCGGCGTGCTGCCCCCGACGTTCACGTCGATGCAGGAGTAGAAGGCGTTCACCGTGTCGTAGATGTTCCAGACGCTGAGGACCTTGTGCCGGCCGGCCGGCAGGTTCGTCAGTGTGTGTGACACGGTGGACGGCGGCTGCGAGGCATTGCCGCTGATCGTCTGGTGCAGCTGGCCGTCGACGTAGTACTGCCAGTTGAGGGTGCGGTGGGCGGCGGTGTTGCGCCACGTGAACGACGCGGTGCTGCCGATGGTGGTCACGCGCCAGCCGGCCCCGTCGTTGTCCAGGGCGGTGTATCCGCTGCCGCCGCTGCAGGTGCGGGCACCCTTGGGGGCCTCGACGCTCTGCGGCTCGTACTGCACGCCGCCGCAGTTGGCCACCGCGCCGGTGGCGCACTGGTCCTGCCGGCTGGGCGGATCGGTCACCCAGCCGTGCGCGCTGGCCGGGGCGGCCGACATCACGACCGACGCCAGCGGGCCCAGCAGCGCGGCCGCCGCGAACGCAGCCGATCTTCTCGTGAGGTTCATCGTGCTCCTTCGGATTTCGGGGATCACGTCATCCACCGGCATCCATGAGAACGATTAACAGTTAACTTTGTCAACAGTAAGTTTCCGGCCGTGGCCGACGGCGCGAAAGTCACCATCCCCGGGTTGTGAAGTCCATCGCCGGGCCGTTCCCGAGCGGTCCCGAGGGTGTGCGGTTCGGGCGGGTGGGAGCCGGTATGACCGCGTCGAATGCGGTCGCACCGAGGTGCTCGAATTCTCGAAAGACCTGCTCAGAGTGGGTCGTTGTGTTTTTCGGGGTGCCGCGACGGCGCCGGCGAGGCGGATCCGGCCGGGCCGCAACGCCATCGACCAATGGCTATTGACCCGGGCGGTACGTCGCCCCTATGGTTCGCCACAACCTATGTAACGGCAGTTAACTGCAAGGTTTCATTTCGGTGAGCGTTCCCCGAAGGAGATCCCCATGAACCGACGACCGGCCGCCGTCCTGACGGCCCTGCTGAGCGCCGCCGTCGCCGCGGCGCTCGCTGTCACCGTTCCCGCGGACGCCGGTACCAGCGGCGCCGGACCGGACGTGACGCCGTCCGGCGTCGCGCCGGCGATGTTCACCGCACTGCAACGCGACCTGCGGCTCACCCCGGCCCAGGTCACCGAGCACCTGGCCACCGACCAGCGGGCCGGCCGGATCGAGGAGGTGCTGCGCAAGACGCTGGGGACCCGGTACGCGGGCACGTGGGTCTCCTCCGGGGGGACCGCCGTCACGGCCGGCGTCAACGACGACGCCGCCGTGGCGGCGGTGCGGGCCCTGGGCGCGCAGCCCGTGCGGGTACGGC
>NZ_JBEZGQ010000063.1:0-17357 GCF_040650095.1 Actinoplanes sp. NPDC048791
GTCGCGGACTCCCCGGTGCCGCGCAGATCGAGCAGCACCAGCCGGCGGTGCCGGTCCAGGCCGCCGAGATCACCGAGGTACGCGGCGTCCGCCATCGGGCCGGGCAGGCAGACGAGCGGGTCACCCTCCCCGGCCGTGCGGTACGCGAGCTCGGTGCCGTCCGGCGCTGTGAATGTGGGCATGGCGCGCAGCCTGGCAGCGCCGTCCACCTTCCGGAAGCGATTTAGTACGCACGTACGAACTCGCTGTAGAGTGGCGGCGTGAGCGCTTACCAGCCGTCGATGCTCGACCTCATGGCCGGCCCGTCCGCCTCCCTGGGTCCCCTGCCCGGCCGCCTGGTCCGGCACGAGCTGACCGCAGGCGCCTGGGTCGACGTGTTCCCCGGCTGGGTGCAGGCCTCCGACGCGGTCTTCGAGACGCTGCTGACCGAGGTCGACTGGCGCGCCGAGCGCCGCCCGATGTACGACGGCGTGGTCGACGTCCCCCGCCTCCTGCGCTGGTACGGCCGCGGCGAGACCCTCCCGCACCCGCTGCTGACCCAGGCCCGTGACCAGCTCTCCGCGCACTATGAGCCGGAGCTGGGCGAGGGTTTCGTGACAGCGGGCATGTGCCTCTACCGCGACGGCCGCGACAGCGTCGCCTGGCACGGCGACACTCTGGGCCGCTCCTCGCGGGAGGACACGATGGTGGCGATCGTGTCCTTCGGCTCCCCGCGCAACCTGATGCTGCGTCCCCGCGCGGGTGGCGCGGAGTCCCTGCGTTTCCCGCTGGGTCACGGCGACCTGATCGTGATGGGCGGCTCGTGTCAGCGCACCTGGGAGCACGCAATCCCGAAGACGGCCAAGCCGGTGGGCCCCCGGGTCAGCGTCCAGTTCCGCCCGATCAACGTGGCTTAGTCACAGACCGGCCACGGATCGTCGCCAACACATCGACTTTCGGTAATGTTTCCAGGGCATTGACATGGCGTCTCAAGAACTTACACTCCAAGTGTAATAACTTCCGACCGCATGATCCTCCATCCAGGACGGTGCGGCGAACCTCAGTGCCGAGGTGACGATGACCCGACCCGCGCCCGCCACCGATCCTGATTCCCAAGGCCTCTCCCTGCACCGGATCGGCGTCCGGTTCGGCGGCCTGGTCGCTCTCGACGACGTCTCCCTGCGGGTGCCACCCGGCCGCACGGTCGGCGTCATCGGCCCCAACGGCGCGGGCAAGACCACCCTCTTCAACGTGGTCTGCGGTTTTGTCGCCCCGACCGCCGGCACCCTCTCGCTCGACGGCCGCCCGCTGCGGCCCCGCCCGCACCGGCTGGCGCGGCTCGGCATCGCCCGCACGCTGCAGGGTGTCGGCCTCTTCGCCGGCCTGACGGTCCTGGAGAACGTCATGGTCGGCGCCGAACACGCGGGTCAGAGACCCGAAAGCGCGTGGGAAGCGCTCGAGCGCTGCGGTGTCGCCCCGCAGGCGCACGCACTTCCCGGCGGCCTGCCGTACGCGGTCCGCAAGCGCGTCGCTCTGGCCCGCGCCCTCGTCGCCCAGCCGCGCCTGCTGCTGCTGGACGAGCCGGCCGGCGGGCTCGGCGCCGACGAGATCGCCGAGCTGGGGGAGCTGATCACCGGCCTGTCCTGCGCGGTGCTGCTGGTCGAGCACCACATGGACCTGGTGATGGCGGTCTGCGACGAGATCCTGGTGCTGGACTTCGGCAAGCCGGTCGCGCACGGGACCCCGGCTGAGATCCGCACCGACGAGGCCGTCGTGAACGCCTATCTCGGAGCTGCGGCGTGACCGCATTGCTGGAGGCCGAGCAGCTCACCGTCGGGTACGGCGCCGCGCCGGTTCTGCACAATGTGGACCTGACGGTGGCCGCGGGTTCCATCACCGCCGTCCTGGGGGCCAACGGTGCCGGCAAGACGACGCTGCTGCGTACCCTCTCGGGTCTGCTCCGGCCGGCCACCGGCCGGATCGTGCTCGACGGGCAGGACCTGCGCGGGGTGAAGGTCGAGCAGATGGTGCGCCGGGGCGTGGCCCACGTGCCCGAGGGCCGCGGCGTGGTCACCGAGCTGACCGTGGACGAAAATCTGCGGCTCGGCGGCCTGTGGCGCCGCGACCGGGTGGACGCCAAGCGCGCCCTGGACGAGGTGTACGAGCTGTTCGAGCCGCTCGCCCGGCGCCGCCGCTTCCCCGGCCACCAGCTCTCCGGCGGGGAGCGGCAGATGCTCGCGCTCGGCCGGGCACTGGTCGGCCGGCCGCGCCTGCTGTTGCTGGACGAGCCGTCGCTGGGGCTGGCGCCCAAGGTGACCGCCCAGATCATGGGCCTGTTGCGCACCCTGCGGGACCGCACCGGGCTGACCGTGCTGCTCGTCGAGCAGAACGTACGCAGTGCCCTGTCGGTCGCCGACACGGGAATCGTGATGTCGCTGGGCCGGGTCGTCGCCAACGCGGACGCCGCCACCCTGCGCGACGACGAGGACATGCGGCACGCATACCTCGGTTTCTAGCGGAAGGAGGGCGATGGACCGGTTCGTGTTCCTCACGTTCGACGGCCTGAGCCGGGGTGCGGTGTACGCCGCGTTCGCCCTGGCCCTGGTCCTGATCTGGCGAGCCACCCGGATCGTCAACTTCGCCCAGGGCGCGATGGCGGTCGCGACGGCGTACGTCGGCTATTCGGTGTCGGCGGCGACCGGCTCGTACTGGCTCGGGTTCGTCGTGGCGGTGCTCGGCGGGCTGCTGCTGGGGGCCGCGACCGAGCGGGTGGTGATGCGCTTCGTCGACCACTCCTCGCACCTCAACGGAGTGGTCGTGGCGCTCGGCCTGGTGCTGGTCATCCAGGGTGTGCTCGGCATGATCTACGGCAACGAGTTCCGGCCCGCCGAGGCGCCGTTCAGCCGCGAGGCCTTCACCGTGGGCGGGATCGCGCTGCTGTCACGCTTCGACCTGTTCGTCTTCGGCGCCGTCCTCGTCGTGGTGGCCCTGCTGGCGTTGCTGTTCACCCGTACGTCCGTGGGCCTGCGGATGCGCGCCTCGGCGTTCGCACCCGACGTGTCCCGGCTGCTCGGGGTGAACGTCGGCGGGATGCTGACGCTGGGCTGGGCGCTGGCCGCCGCGGTCGGATCGCTGGCCGGCATGCTGGTGCTGCCGACCGAGCTGGGCCTGCACCCGAACGCGATGGACATCGTCTTCGTGTCGTCCTTCACCGCGGCGGTGGTCGGCGGCCTGGACAGCACGATCGGCGCGGTGGCCGGCGGGCTGATCGTCGGGCTGCTGCTCTCCTACGTCAGCGGCTACCTGGGCGCCACCGTGGCTCCCATCGCCGTGCTGATCCTGCTGGTCGTGGTGCTGCTGGGCCGGCCCGGCGGGCTGTTCTCCCGATCGGCGGCGAGAGCGGTATGAGCGTCACGCTGGCTCCGAAGGTGGACGCGACCACCCGCATCCGCACTGTGCCCCGCAAGCATCGCCATCTGTTGTGGACGATCGCCGCGGCCGTGCTGATCCTGGCGCTGACCTATGTGCTGCCGCCTTTCCGCAACTACCAGCTCGCGACCGTCGGGGCATACCTGTGCGTCACGGCCGGGCTGACCGTCCTCACCGGGCTCAACGGGCAGCTCTCGCTCGGGCACGGCGCACTGATGGCCACCGGCGCCTACACGGTGGCGATGGTCCAGGAGAAGCTGGCCGGCCGGGGTCAGTGGACGCTGCTGATCGCCGTACTGGCCGGGATCGCCGTGGCCACTGTCGCCGGCGGCATCGTCGGCCTGGCCGCGGCCCGGTTGCGCGGGCCCTATCTGGCCGGGCTCACGCTCGCCGTGGCCGTGGTGGTGCCGGCGATCGCCAGCACCTTCGACAAGACGTTCAACAGCGACCAGGGCCTGTCCGTGTACGTCGATCCGCCGCCGCTGGCGCTGGGCGCGACGTTCCCGTACGAGCGCTGGCAGGCGTGGCTGGCCTGGGCCGGCGCGCTGCTCACCGTGTTCCTGCTGGCCACGCTGGTGCGGGGGCGGTTCGGCCGGGCGCTGCGGGCCGTACGCGATGACGAGGCCGCCGCCCGCATCGCCGGAGTGAACGTCGCCCGTACCCAGGTCCTGGCTTTTGTGGTCAGCGCGGCCTGCGCCGGCCTCGGCGGCGCGCTGTTCGCCGTGCTCGCCCAGAGCGTCTCCCCGGGCGCCTTCCCGATCTCGCTGTCGCTGTTCCTGGTGATGGCCATCGTGATCGGCGGCCTGGGCAGCCTGGCCGGCGCGGTCTGGGGCGCGGTCCTGCTGGTGGCCCTGCCCGCCCTCACCCACTCGCTCACCGAACTGATCGACGTGTCGCCCGCGGTCGCCCAGCGGCTGGAGGGAAACCTGCCGCTGGCGCTGTTCGGCGTCACGTTGATCGTCGTCATGCTCGCCGCACCCGGCGGTATCGCCTCACTACGATTCAGAAGGAGAAAGGCATGAGACGTATATGGTCCGCGCTCGCCGTGACGGCCCTGGTCGCCGCCGCCGCCGGTTGCAGCAGTGATGACGGGGGCGGAGGCAGCAGCGGGGGCGGCAGCGTTCCCGGCGTGACCGCCACCGAGATCCTGGTCGGCACGCACATGCCGCTGACCGGCCCGGCCGCGGCCGGCTATTCCAAGATCGCCCCGGCCACCAAGGCCTACTTCGACTACGTGAACGCGAGCGGCGGCGTGCACGGCCGCAAGATCACCTACAAGATCATGGACGACACCTACAACCCGGCGACGACCCAGCAGGTGGTCCGCGAGCTGGTGCTGCAGGACAAGGTCTTCGCGATCCTGAACGGGCTGGGCACCCCCACGCACACCGGCGTGCTGGACTTCCTCAAGACCAACCGGGTCCCCGACCTGTTCGTGGCCTCCGGCAGCCGCAGCTGGGACCAGCCCGACAAGTATCCCGGCACCTTCGGCTTCAACGTCGACTACACCGTCGAGGGCAAGATCCTGGCCACCCACGTCAAGGCGACGCAGGCCGGCAAGAAGGTCTGCTTCCTGGGCCAGGACGACGACTTCGGCCGGGACGCGCTGGCCGGCATCGAGAAGATCCTCGGCCCGGTGGCCGCCAAGCAGTCGTACGTGACCAGCAACCCGAACGTCGGCCCGCAGATGGGCGCGCTCAAGCAGGCCGGCTGCCAGGTTGTCATGCTGGCCACCGTGCCCGGCTTCACCGCCCTCAGCCTGGGCACCGCGGCCAAGATCGCCTTCAAGCCGCAGTTCGTGGTCTCCCAGGTCGGCGCCGACCTCGGCACCCTGAGCAAGCAGCTGGGCGCGGCGGCACCGCTGACCGAGGGCCTGATCTCGGACAACTACCTGCCGCTGAGCAACGACGAAGCCAACCCGTGGATCCAGCTCTACAAGAAGGTCAACGCGGCCCACAACGGCAACGCCGAGTTCGACAACAACATCGTCTACGGCATGTCCGTCGGCTACCTCTTCGTGCAGAGCCTGCAGGCCGCGGGCAAGGACCTGACCCGCGAGGGGCTGATCTCGGCGATCGAGAAGAACGGCTTCCAGGGACCGGGCCTCGCGCCGCTGCGCTTCTCGGCCGACGACCATTCCGGGTACGGCGGCATGCGGCTCTCCAAGGTCGAAGGCGGCAAGCAGACCTACTTCGGCGAGCCGCTGGAGACCGACGAGGCGGACGGGCCGGTGGCGGCGTACACGACACCGCCGGCCGCCCCGCCCGCGAACGGCATCCCGGCGGCCTCATAGCCTGCCTGTGGCGAAGCGGTTGCGACTCGCCGCCGACCCGTGCAGGGTTGGCGGCGAGAAAGTTACTCATTAGTAGGAGGTTCTGACCGGATGACGAAGCTCAACGGCGCCGTGGCCGTCGTGACCGGGGCCAGCCGTGGAATCGGGTTCGCCATCGCCCAGCGCTTCGTCGCCGAGGGCGCCAAGGTGTGCATCACCGGCCGCGACGCCGGCGCCCTGGAGAACGCGGCGAAGGACCTCGGCGGGCCGGACGTCGCGATCGGCGTCGCCGGCAAGGGCGACGACGCCGACCACCGGGCCGCCGTCATCGACACCGTGCTGGGCGCGTTCGGGCCGGTCACGGTGCTGGTCAACAACATCGGCATCAACCCGGCGTACGGGCCGCTGGGCTCGCTCGACCTGGGGGCGGCCCGCAAGATGATCGACGTCAACGTGCTCGGCACGCTCGGCTGGGTGCAGGAGGCGCTGCGGGGCGGGCTCGCCGAGCAGGGCGGCTCGATCGTCAACATCTCGTCGGTCTCCGGCGTACGCCCGGCCCCCGGCATCGCCTTCTACGGGGTGACCAAGGCCGCGCTGATCCACCTCACCGAGGAGCTGGCCGTGGAGCTGGCCCCGAAGATCCGGGTCAACGCGGTCGCCCCGGCCGTGATCAAGACCCGCTTCGCCACCGCTCTGTACGAGGGTCGCGAGGAGCAGGTCGCGGCCACGTACCCGCTGGGCCGGCTCGGCGTGCCCGAGGACGTGGCCGGCACGGTCGCGTTCCTCTGCTCGGCCGACGCCGCCTGGATCACCGGCCAGACCGTGGTCATCGACGGCGGCGTCACGCTGACGGGCGCGGTCCAGTGAGCCTGCGACGCGTGGTGGTCACCGGCGCCGGCAGCGGCATCGGCGCGGCCCTGGCCCGCCGGTTCGCGGCCGACGGCGCCCGGGTGATCGTGAACGACCTGGACCCGGCCGCGGCCGAGGCGGTGGCGGCCGAGATCGGTGGCGTGGCCGTCCCGGGTGATGCGGGCAGCGAGGACGACGTGCGCCGGCTCGTCGACACGGCGTGGGCCGAGCTCGGTGGCGTGGACCTGTTCTGCGCCAACGCCGGCATCCTGACCGCCGGATCGGCCGAGGCGCCCGACGAAGCCTGGGAGAAAGCCTGGCAGATCAACGTCATGTCCCATGTGTACGTGGCCCGCGCGGTGCTTCCCCGCTGGCTGGAGAACGGTGGCGGGCGGCTGCTGTTCACCGTCTCCGCGGCGGGGCTGCTGACCCTGCTCGGCAGTGCGCCGTACTCGGTCACCAAGCACGCCGCGCTGGGCTTCGCCGAGTGGCTGCGCGCCACGTACGCCCACCGCGGCATCACCGTCCAGGCGCTGTGCCCCCAGGGCGTACGCACCGACATGCTCGGCAGCGGCTCGGACAGCGCCAGCCGGGCCCAGCTCGCCGCGACCGCCATGGACCCGGCCGAGGTCGCTGCCGTGGTGGCCAAGGCCCTCGAAAGCGACAGCTTCCTGGTGCTGCCCCACCCCGAGGTAGCCGAGTACTACCTTCGCCGCGCCACCGACACCGACCGCTGGCTGGGCGGGATGAACAAGATCCAGCGCGGCTTCGACACGGCGGCCACCGCATGACCGGCCCCCGCGGACTCGACCTGGAGAGGCTCCGGGCCCACCTCGGCTCCGGCCCGCTGACCGCCACGATGTTCGCCGGCGGGCGGTCCAACCTCACGTACGCGGTCACCGACGGCACCGAACGCTGGGTGCTGCGCCGTCCGCCGCTGGGGCACGTACTGCCGACCGCGCACGACATGGTCCGCGAGCACCGCGTGCTGCAGGCGTTGTCAGCGGCCGGCTTCCCGGCGCCCCGCCCGGTGCTGCTCTGCGAAGACCTGGACGTCATCGGCGCGCCGTTCTATCTGATGGAGCACGTCGACGGCACGATCTACCGCGATGTCGAGGCGCTTGAGGCCATGGGCCCGGCCGCGATGCACGCGCTGGTGCTCTCGCTGGTGGACACGCTCGCAGACCTGCACGCCCTCGATCCGGCCGAGATCGGGCTGGCCGACTTCGGCCGCCCCGAGGGCTTCAACGAACGCCAGGTCCGCCGGTGGAAGAAGCAGCTCGACGCTTCCCGCAGCCGCGAGGTGCCAGGCATCGAGGAGCTGCACGCCCGGCTGGCCGCCGACATCCCGGACGGCGCCGGCGCGGTCGTGCACGGCGACTACCGCCTCGACAACGTGCTGATCGGCCCGCGAATGGAGATCAACGCGGTGCTGGACTGGGAGATGTCCACCCTCGGTGATCCACTCAGCGACGTGGCTCTGATGCTGGTCTACGCGAGCCGTCCACTGCTGCTCGGTGGCCGCTCGTCGATCTCCGTACCCGGGCATCCCAGTCTTGCCGAGATGGCCGACCACTATGCCAAACGCTCCGGCCGGGACGTTTCCGACCTGCACTGGTATGTGGGCTTTGCCGCGTTCAAGCTCGCCGTCATCCTCGAGGGCGTGCACTACCGCTACGTTCAGGGCCAGACGGTGGGCGAGGGCTTCGACACTGTCGGCGCGCTCGTGGCGCCGCTGGTCGCCCAAGGTCATGAGTCGCTCGACGGAACGCTGGAGGGGAACTGATGGACTTCGCGTTCGATGCCCGTACCGAGGACTACCGCAAGCGCCTGCTCGCCTTCCTCGATGAGTACGTCTATCCCGCCGAGGCCACCTTCGACGAGGAGTACGCCGGCGACTGGTCCCCGCCGCCGGTCATCGCCCGGTTGCAGGCCAAGGCCCGCGAGGCCGGCCTGTGGAACCTCTTCCTGCCCGGCGAGCACGGCGCCGGCCTGACCAACCTGCAGTACGCGCCGCTGGCCGAGCTCACCGGCCGCAGCCCGGCGATCGCCCCGCCCGCGCTCAACTGCGCCGCCCCGGACACCGGCAACATGGAGGTGCTGGCCCAGTTCGGCAGCCCGGCCCAGCAGGAACGCTGGCTGCGCCCGTTGCTGGAGGGCACCATCCGGTCGGCCTTCGCGATGACCGAACCGCAGGTGGCGTCCTCGGACGCGACGAACATCGGCACCCGGATCACCCGCGACGGCGACGACTACGTGATCAACGGTCGCAAGTTCTACATCTCCGGCGCGATGAACCCGAACTGCCAGATCTTCATCGTGATGGGCAAGACCGACCCCGAGGCCGCCCGGCACGTGCAACAGAGCATGATCCTGGTCCCCCGGGACACACCGGGCCTGACCGTGCAGCGCGGCATGACGGTCTTCGGCTACGACGACGGCGACCACGGCGGCCACGCCGAGATGGTTTTCGAGGATGTCCGGGTGCCGGCCGAGAACCTGATCGGCGAGGATGGCTCCGGATTCGCCATCTCCCAGGCCCGCCTGGGCCCCGGCCGGATCCACCACTGCATGCGCCTGATCGGAATGGCCGAACGCGCCCTGGAGCTGATGTGCCGGCGTGCGCTGACCCGCACCCCGTTCGGCAAGCCCCTGGCCGAGCAGGGCGTCGTACAGGAATGGATCGCGGAATCCCGGGTCCGCATCGAGCAGGCCCGGCTGCTGGTCCTCAAAGCGGCCTGGCTGATGGACACGGTCGGCAACAAGGGCGCGCACACCGAGATCCAGGCCATCAAAATCATCGTGCCCGGCACCACCGAATGGATCATCGACAAGGCCATCCAGGCCCACGGCGCCGCCGGCGTCGGCCAGGACACCCCGTTGGCCCGCCTGTGGGCGCAGTCCCGCACCCTGCGACTCGCGGACGGCCCCGACGAGGTGCACAAGCGCTCACTGGCCCGCCGCGAACTCAACCGCTATCGGAGCGCCTGATGCCGGCCGCCTCACCCCGCCCACCCCAGCGCATCGACGGCCGCACGGCCCGCTCGGAACGCACCCGCAACGCCATCGTGGAGGCGCACGTGGCGCTGATCCTCGAGGGAGACCTGCGCCCGACCGCGGACCGCATCGCCAAGCAGGCCGGGGTTTCGCTGCGGGCACTGTGGAGCCATTTCGCGGACATGGAGGCTCTGTTCGCAGCCAGCGGCGAGCGAATTCTGGAGCAGCGGGACGAGGCGCACCAGGCGGTACCGACGGACCTGCCACTGGCGGCGCGCATCGAGGCGTACTGCCAGCAGCGGGCCCGGCTCCTGGAACACATCGCCCCGGCGGCCAAGGCATCAGCGCTGAAGGAACCGTTCTCGCCGGCGCTGCAGAGCTACCGGCGCAGCCATACGGACCGGGTCCGGACCGAGCTGAAGATTCTGTTCGCCCGGGAAATCGACGGTGACGAGACGCTGCTGGCGGCGCTGACGGCGACCAGCATGTGGCCGACCTGGGGCACGCTGCGCGACGCAATGGGCCTGGAACCGGACGCAGCCCGACTCGTCCTGACCCGCGCAGTGACGGCGCTGCTTACCGCTGCTCCCTGACCGCCCCTGCGTTCCGGCCGGCCTCTCGCTGCCCACACCGAGACTCCTGCTGCTTCCCAATCGGCCCGACTTCCTTCAGCTTCGTCGACCTCTCGCAGGCATTCCCGTGGCGTCTCCCGCGGGTGGTCGCATGGTGTCCCCACCAGCCTTTCCCTACCGTCCCCGGCACCTTCCCCCACCTGCACGCGGTGCCGCGGCTGGCCTTCCCTCGCGTCTCCGCTGACTTTCAATTGCTTACCCCGCGCCTACCCATCCCGCTGCTTGGTCCCATCGGTCCCGCGACGCCGATGAGGCCGAACAGGCCGGTGGCGCCCCCGCCGACGCCGAGCAGCGTCAGGATGATGCAGACCGCGAGGATGGCCAGCCAGGCGCCCTTGGGCAGGGTGCCGATGGCCTGGAAACCGTCGCCGCGCTGGGTCACGCAGTGGATCAGTGCGACTGCCTGCACCACCAACGACAGGATCAGGACGGCGAACGAGATGAGGCTCGCGACGTCGTCGTAGAAGATGGGTGTCGCGCTGTAGGCCATGACCGCCAGTCTATGCCGCGGGCCCCGGCTGACGCCGAGGCCCGCTGATCAATCAGTCGCAGGTCGTTACTTACTTGTCGGTGGCGGGGCGGGTGACGCGCTTGCGCGGCTTCGGGGCCGGGGTGGCGGCAGCCTCGACGGCCTTCGGCTCCTCGGTGGTCTCGATGTCGGCGTTGACCACGTCGGCGGCCTCGACCACACCGGTGCCGACCACGCGCTCGCCGTGGGCGACCAGCGAGGTGTAGACGGCGAGGGCCCGCTCCTGCGCGGCCTGGGCGAACGCGACGGCGCCCGCGGTGGCGGTCTCGCGCAGCTTGTCGAAGTCGGTGCTGCTCGCGGTGCTCTTCAGCGTGGTGGCGGTGCTGCTCGCCGTGTCGTTCGCGGTGCGCAGCGAGGCGACCGCGCGGTCACCGAGCTCGGTGACGACGGCCGGCAGCTTGCGCAGCTGCTGGTAGGCCAGGTCACCGGCGCCGGCGGCGGCGTAGAGCGGAGCGGGGAAACGGGTCTTGGTCTGCTCGGTCATGACTTCTCCTCGGGCTTGGTGGTCTTGGGTGCGGGAGCGGCGCCGCCTTCGACGACTGCCACGTCCTGGACGACAGCCCGCAGGGCCTCGTCCTCGTCCGGCACGTCCGCGGCCGGCACACCGTCGCCGGGTGTGCTTTCCTCGGGCGTGCCCTCGTCGGGCCGGGTCGCCGGCGGCATCTGCCGGGCGGTCTCGTTGCGGAACGTCTCGTAGATCTGCGACAGGGACTGCTTCTGCGCGATCGTCAGCTCGGGATCGGCTGCGATGGCGGCCAGCACCCCCTGCTGACCCTCGCCGTCGAGCAGGCCGGCCCGCAGGTACATCGCGGGGGTCGACACCCGCAGCGCGCTGGCCAGCTGCTGCAGCACCTCGGCGCTGGGCTTGCGCAGGCCGCGCTCGATCTGGCTGAGATAGGGATTGCTCACGCCCGCCCGGTCGGCGAGCTGCCGGAGCGAGATCTTTGCGGTCTGCCGCAGGTCACGGATGAATTCACCGATGTCCTGGGGCAGGTCCTTGGGTGCGGCCATGCATTCGACGGTAGCCCGCGGTGCTAGCTCTTGCAAGCAAAACGCTAACAAGAGCTAGCGTGAACCCGGTCACCAGGCCGAGCGGACCTCGCCGACCCGGACCCCGCCGCCGAGCACCGGCACTGTCTCCAGCTCGTCCAGCACGGGCGCGGAGACGCCGAGCCGGCGCAACGCGGACACCAGCACCGGCATCCGGGCCCGCATGGCGCCGTCCGCGACCTTGATCGCCACCGCGCCGAGACCCTCGACAGCCACCGCCACCACGCCCTCGGCCCCACCCTTGGCCAGCAGCCCGGGCACGCCGTGCATCAGCCGGGTGTCGTCCTGGCCGGTGCCCGCCACCAGCTCCGGGTCGGCCCGCATGGTGTCGGCCACCAGCCGCTCGAAGGAGGTCGGCGGCGCATCCACCAGCCGCTGGAAGCCCCGCGCCAGCGCGGTCAGCGACACCGCGAACACCGGCGCACCGCAGCCGTCGATGCCGGTGGCGGCGATCGGCTCCCCGGCCAGGTCGCTCACCGCCGCGGCCAGCGCCACCTGCAGCGGGTGCTTGGCGTCCCGGTAGTCCGGGAGCGACCAGCGGTTGACCACGCAGGTGGCGAGCATCCCGGCGTGCTTGCCGGAACAGTTCATCAGGACCGGGGTGGCTCCGCCGCCGTCCCGCAGCACGATGTCGCGCTCGTCCTCCGAGAGCGGCAGCGACGGCGGGCAGCGCAGCGCGGACTCGTCCAGGCCCGCGGTTTCCAGGATCTGACGGACCCGCGCGACGTGGAAGGGCTCACCGAAGTGGCTGCCGCTGATCAGCGCGAGATCGGCCGGGTCGGCGGTGCGCAGGCCCGCCCGCAGCATGCCGACGGTCTGCAGCGGCTTGTTGGACGACCGCGGGAAGAACGGGTTGGTGACGTCACCGGCCGCCGCGATCGTCGCGCCGTCGGCGTCCAGCACGACGACCGAGCCGTGGTGCACGGACTCGACAAAACCCGAGCGCACGACCTCGGCGAGGATCATCGGGCCACCATCCCGAGCAGCTCACGGGCCTCGGCCGTGGTCAGCGGCGGACGCTGGGCCAGCTGGGCGAAGCCGACCGCGCGGGCCACCAGCTGCATGTTCGACTCGACGGGACGGCCCTTCGCGTACGTGACGGTGTCCTCCATGCCGACCCGCAGGTGCCCGCCCGCCGACAGGGAAGCCAGCATCACGGGGATCGTGCTGCGGCCGATGCCGGTGGCCGAGAACGTGGTGCCCGCGGGCAGGTCCCGGATCGCCTGGTGGCACGCGACCAGCGCGGCGGCGGTGCCGGGCATGCCGCCGGGCACGCCCATCACCAGGTCGACGTGGACGTGGCCGCCGTACGGCAGGCCGTGCTGCGCGAGCAGGCGTTGCAGGGTGGTGAGCTGGCCCAGGTCGAAGATCTCGTACTCGGGCACGATGCCTTTGTCCTGCATCCGGGTGTGCAGGTCGACGATGAACTCCCAGCGGTTCAGGAACACGCCGTCGCCGAAGTTGACCGTGCCCATCGTGCAGGAGGCCATCTCCGGGCCCGCGTCCAGCACGGCCAGCCGGTCGGCCTCGGGATCGGTCACCGCGCCGCCCGAGGAGAGCTGCACGATGAGGTCCGTCGACTGCCGCAGCGCGGCCACGGTCTCGCGCAGCCGGCCCTGGTCCAGCGTCGGCTCGGCCGCGTCGTCGCGGATGTGGACGTGCACGATCGCGGCGCCGAGCGCCTCGCACTCCTTGGCGGTGGCCACGAGCTCGTCGATCGTCACCGGCAGCGCGGGTACGGCTGCCTTACTGCTCTCCGCGCCGGTGGGCGCGACAGTGATGAGGGTCCCGGTCATGCCGCGATCCTGCCATGCCGCCCCTGCTCAAGAGATGTCGATGGCCGCGGCCGACTCCCCGACCAGCAGGGCCGCGTCGTCGGCGACGTTGCGCTTGAGGACGGCCAGCGCGATCATGCCCAGCTCGTGGTGGCGTACGGCGGTGCCGACGAAGCCCACGGCCCGGCCGTCCAGCATCACCGGCGTGCCCTGCGCGGGCGGCTGGTCGGTGGCGATCCCGTCGAGGTGCAGCAGCACCAGCCGGCGCGGGGGCTTGCCCAGGTGATGCACCCGGGCGATCGTCTCCTGGCCCCGGTAGCAGCCCTTGTCGAGGTGCACGGCCGGCGCCACGAAACTCGCCTCGGACGGGATGGTCCGGTGGTCGGTCTCCCAGCCCAGCCGCGGCGCCCGGTGCGCCACCCGGACCGCCTCGTACGCCCACAGCCCCGCTTTCGGCACGTCGGCCAGCAATGCGAGCACCTCCTCCAGCGAGGAGCGCGGCACCAGCAGGTCGACGCCCAGCGGCACCCGGCGCGCGAGGGCACCGGAGCCGAACGGCCGCACGTCGTACAGCGTGGTCGGTGCGGCCGGCACCGCCCCGGCGGCGAACTTGGGCCCGGGCACCTCGAAGATCCGCGGCTCGGCGAGCTCCACGCCCAGGTGCTCGCGCGCGGCCGCCACAGCCTGCGGCCCGACCAGGGACAGCACGGCGATCTCGGCGCTCGCGTCGCGCGGCTCGACCCTGGTGAAGAAGCGCATCATCTCCAGGTATTTGAGCAGGCCGGCGCCGGCCCCGGGCTCGGTGTCGAGCCAGGCGGTGGTGCCGTCCTCGGCGACCAGGGCGTGCTGCTCGACGTGCCCGTGCGGGGAGAGCACGAGCAGCTCGGTGCCCTGCCCGGCGCGCAGGTCGCTGAGGTGCTGGGTGGTGAGGGTGTGCAGCCAGCTCGCGCGTTCCTCGCCCGGCACGGCGAGCACCTCGCGGTTGGAACGGTCGACGAGGCCGACGGCGGTGTCGAGGGTGCGCTGCTCGCGCATCGGGTCGCCGTAGTGGGCCGGGACGCCGGCGTCGGCCGACGTGGGCTCCAGCTCCTCGATCAGGACGGTGGTCATGGCTGCTCCTTGCAGTCGCCGCAGACGCCGAACAGGGACACGTGGCCCACGTCGACCCGGAAGTTGCGGTCCCGCTGCAGCTGCTCGGTCACCGGCAGCATCACGCCCGGGTCGACCTCGTCGATCG
This sequence comes from Actinoplanes sp. NPDC048791, assembly GCF_040650095.1. NCBI lineage: Bacteria > Bacillati > Actinomycetota > Actinomycetes > Micromonosporales > Micromonosporaceae > Actinoplanes > Actinoplanes sp. NPDC048791. The sequence continues at coordinate 14,750 of NZ_JBEZGQ010000063.1, forward strand.
ACCCGCAGTCGCGGCAGACGAGATGGACGTGCTGGTCCTCGCCGGCGCGGTGGTACGTCGGGGAGCCGTGCGACAGGTGGGTGTGGCTCACCAGCCGGAGGTCCTCGAGCAGCTCGAGGGTGCGGTAGACGGTGGTGATGTTGACGCCGGCGGCCCGCTCCCGCACGGTGTGGTGGATCTGCTCGGGGGTGGCATGGCCCAGCTCGTGCACCGCCTCCAGGATCAGCTGGCGCTGCGGAGTCAGTCGCAGGCCGCGCTCCCGGAGCATCTCGGCGAGGGAAGAGGAGGACACGGTACGAGCATAGTTCGCACGGCATACCCTCTTCTCTGGTGAGCGACAGCTTGATGGTGATCCCCGGCTCAGGTGAGCTGAGCCCGGTGGACCGGGGCGTGCTGTACGGCGAGGGTGTTTTCGAGACGCTGCACCTGCGCCCGGACGGCCCGTGGCTGCTCGACGCCCACCTGGACCGCCTGGCCCGGTCGGCGGCCCTGCTCGAAGTGCCGCTGCCACCGCGCGCGGACCTCACCGCCCTGGCCGCCCGAGCGGCGCAGGCCTGGACCGGTGATGAAGGCGCCTTGCGGCTGATCGTCACCCCGGCGACGTTCTATGCCACGGTCGGCGCGGTGCCGGCCACCGCCCGCCGCCAGCGCCGCGACGGCATCAAGCTGATCACCGCGGACCTGGGCGTGACGTCCCGCCCACCCTGGTCGCTGGCTCAGGCCAAGACCATCTCGTACGCGGAGAACCTCGCCGCCACCCGCTGGGCCAGAAGCCAGGGTGCCGACGACGTCCTCTGGCTCCGCGCCGACGGCCACGCCCTGGAAGCCCCGACAGCCAGCCTGATCTGGCTCACCGGCGACACCCTCTGCACGGTCCCCGCCACCGAGACCGGCATCCTGCCCGGCACCACGGCCGCCCACCTGCTCAGCCGAGCACCGGAGCTGGGCCTGCGCGCCGAGGAGCGCATGATCACCGCCGCGGCTCTGCCCAGCGCGGACGCGATCTGGCTGGCCAGCTCCCTGCGCGGCCTGGCGGAGGCCCGCACGCTCGGCGGCGCCGAGCGCGCGGCGTCACCGTGGACGCCGCGCCTGCTCACCCTGCTCGGCTTCGACGGCTCCTGACCGAGCACGGACCTCGCGTTCGGCGGGAGCGACGGTCAGCACCATGCAACCAGGCACGACATCCTGCATCTGATCTTGATCTTGCTGATCAGCCACCGACGCGGAGCAGCCTCGCGGAAAGATGCGGCACCAATGTCTGCCCCATGCCGGACATCTCGTGGGCGTAGAGCAGCGCCCCGTCGACGATGCCGAACAGCCGGTGCCCGGCCGTGACCTCCTGGGCCGACGGCGTCCGGACGACCGCGTCGGTCACCATCTCCAGCCGCGTGCCGCTGACCCGGCCGATGTAGAGCTCCATGACGCCGTCCGGCGTCATCATGGTGGCTTCCATCTCGTCGCCCGGCCGGTCGTTCACCAGCACGGGCCGCCACCAGCCGGTCTCCCGGTCGGCCATCCGCACCGGCTTGGAGTCCGCGTCCAGGATCCAGATCCGCGACTCGTAGGCCAGGAACGGCCGCCCGTCGTGGCTGATCCGGACCTCCTGCGCGAAGTCGAAGTCCTCCGGCGCCGGGAAGCCGCCCTGCCCGCGGCCGCGCCACAACCCGATGAACGGCAGCAGCCCCAGCAGCGCCGGGTGCAGATCCGGCCCCTGCCGCAGGTCGTGCGTCTCCTCGTACGGGTACGCCTCGACCGGCGGCGCGTTCAGCCAGGGCGGCGGGCCCAGCGGGTTTTCCGTCTCACTGCTCACCAGCGTCCCCTTGCAATGCGCATCGCCAGATAGCCCAAACCGCCGGCCAGCCCGCCGAACCCGGCGACCAGCAGACTCACGAACCCGATCTCGGTAACCATGACCGGCCCATCCTATGCTGACCCGCATGGCCCGCTTGCTCGTCGTCAAGGCAACCGCCGGCGCGGACGCCCCGGAGCGCTGCTCGCAGGCGTTCACCGTGGCTTCGACCGCGGCCGCGTCCGGGGTGGACGTCTCGTTCTGGCTGACCGGCGAGTCCACCTGGTTCGCCCTGCCGGACCGGGCCGCGCAGTTCGAGCTGCCGCACGCCGCGCCGCTGCCGGACCTGCTCGACCTGCTGATCGGCAGCGGCCGGGTCACCGCCTGCACGCAGTGCGCCGCCCGCCGGGAGATCGGCCCGCGGGACGTCCTGCCGGGCATCCGGATCGCCGGCGCCGCGGTGTTCGTCGAGGAGATCATGTCCGACGGAGCCCAGGCGATCGTCTACTGACGGGAATGCAACCGGCCCCGCCGCTGCGGGGTGTACTTGGTCATGCAACCCAGCACCGCTGACTTCGACGCCTTCTACCAGGCGAGCGCCCGGCGCGTCGTGCTCTACCTGTACGCCGTCTGCGGCGACCTGGCCGACGCGCAGGACATGGCCCAGGAGGCGTACGCCCGCGCCTGGCAGCACTGGCCGAAGGTGTCCGGTTACGAGAACCCGGAGGGCTGGGTCCGCGCGGCCGGGTGGCGGCTGGCGGCGAACCGGTGGCGGGGTCTGCGGCGCCGGTGGGCGGCCCAGGCCCGGATGGGTCCGCC
>NZ_JBEZGQ010000064.1:0-17291 GCF_040650095.1 Actinoplanes sp. NPDC048791
CCCAGCAGGGCAACACGGAATGGCCGGCCGAGCAGGGCTGGGGTGCGGCCCCGCCCGCGCCTTATGGCGCTCAGCCCGGCGGCTTCGAAGGCGGCCAGCCTTCCGGCGCTCAGCCCGGCACTCCCTACGGCGCTCAGCCGGGCCCGTCCTACGGCGCTCAGCCGGGCACTTCCTACGGGGCTCAGCCGGGCGGCTTCGACGGCGGCCAGGCGGGTGCGTCCTATGGCGCTCAGCCCGGTGGCTTCGACGGCGGTCAGGCGGGTGCGTCCTATGGCGCTCAGCCGGGCGGCTTCGACGGCAACCAGCAGGGCGCGCCTTACGGCGCCCAGCTTGGAGCGCCCTACGGCGCCCCGCAGCCTGACGGCTACCCCGGCTTCCCGGCCCCCGGCGCATCCCCCTACCCGCCGCCCGGCAGCGGCGGCACCAGCGGTTTCGCCATCGCCTCCCTGATCTTCGGCATCCTCGGCGGCATCCTGCTCAGCGTCATCTTCGGCATCGTCGCGCTCGTGCAGATCCGTAAGCGCGGGCAGACGGGCCGGGGTATGGCCATCGCCGGCCTCACCCTCTCCGGCTGCTGGGTGCTGCTGATCATCATCGGCGTGACGGCCGCCATCATCAGCGACTCCGGCAACTCGTCGAGCAGCACCGCCGGTGGCGCCAACAGCGGGTCCGTCTCGGTCACCCAGCTGAAGCCGGGTGACTGCATCAACGGCATCCAGACCGTCGGCAGCGTCGAGGACCTTCCCGTCATCTCCTGCGCCCTGCCGCACGAGGGTGAGGTCTACGCCAACTTCAACCTGCCGGCCGGCCCGTGGCCGGGTGACGCCGAGGTGCAGAAGCAGGCCGAGAAGCTCTGCGAGGCCGAGCTCAAGGCGTACGCGGCCAGCCCGGCCAAGACCGTCGAGGTGCTCTACCTGCACCCGTTGCAGGAGTCCTGGTCCCGGGACCGGGGCGTGACCTGCGTGGCCACCGACGAACGCGGCACGACCACCGGCTCGGTGCGCGACTGATTCCTTCAGTCCACGAGGGCGCCGCCGGACAGGTTGGCCACTGTTCCGGTGATGACCGCGGCGCGGTCCGAGGCCGGGAACGCGGTTGTTTCCGCGATCTGGGCGAGGGTGGGCAGTCGTTTCAGCAGGGTGCTCTGCGCCCGCCCTTCTTCCAAGAAGGTCTGGACCGACTGCCCGTTCGCCGCCGCGGACCGGGTGAAGAGGTCCGCGGTGCAGGAGCCGGCCGCCGGTGCGTCGATTTCGGCGGCCAGCACGGGGTCGAGTTTTGCCTGGGGCGCTGCCCACCGTCTGCCGTCTGGAGTTCTACGGCCGGGTCCGGACGGTTCGTTCGGTCGCCGGACGCGTCGAGGTGCGGGCCCGGTTCAGGACGAGGGGAACAGCAGTTCGCCCATGTCCTGGTCGTTGAGCGGCTCGGCGAAGTAGTAGCCCTGCCCCAGTTCGCAGTTGCCGTCGGTCAGCTCGCTCAGCTGCCCCGCGTCCTCGATGCCCTCCGCGATCGTGGACAGGTGCAGCGCCTGGCCCAGCTGGATGATGCCCAGCGTCAGCGCCGCCGCGGCCGGTACGTCACCGACGTCGTCGACGAACGACTTGTCGATCTTGATGATGTCGATCGGGAACCGGCGCAGGTACGCCAGGCTCGAATACCCGGTGCCGAAGTCGTCGATGGCCAGCCGTACCCCCAGGCTCTTGATCTGCTCGAGCTGGCGCAGGGTCGACGGGCGGTGGTCGACCAGCAGTGACTCGGTCAGTTCGATCACCAGGCTGGTGGCCGGCAGGCCGCTGTTGCTCAGCGCCGACGCCACCACCTCCGGCAGGTCCGCCTGCTCCAGCTGGACCGCCGACATGTTGACGCTGACACTCAGCGGGCGCTTGCCCTCACGACGCTCGTTCCACCGGGCCGCCTGCCGGCACGCTTCGCGCAGCACCCATTCGCCGATCGGGACGATCATCCCGGTCTCCTCGGCGAGCGGGATGAAGTCCAGCGGCGGGATGATCCCGCGCTCCGGGTGCTGCCAGCGGACCAGCGCCTCCAGGCCGGTGATCTCCCCGGTCTTCAGGTGCACGATCGGCTGGTAGCGCAGCTCGAACTCGTGCCGCACCACGGCCCGGCGCAGGTCCGCCTCCATCTGCAGGCCGGCTTGGAACACCGCCTGCATGGCCGGCTCGAAGATCTCGTAGCGGTCCTTGCCCTGCTTCTTGGCCTGGTACATGGCCAGGTCCGCGCTGACCATCAGCTCCTGGCCGTCGTGCCCGCCGGCCACGCTGTACGCCACGCCGACGCTGCAGCTGACGAAGGTCTCCTTGCCGTTGAGCTCGAACGGCTCACGCATGGCTTCGAGGATGCGCCGGGCCACCGGTACGGCCTCGTCCAGGCCATGCACCAGCGGCAGCAGCACCGCGAACTCGTCGCCGCCGAGGCGGGCCGCCATGTCGGCCGAGCGCAGGCACTTCTTGATCCGTTCGGCGGCCAGGACCAGGAGTTGGTCGCCGGCCGCGTGCCCGAGCGAGTCGTTGACGACCTTGAAGCGGTCCAGGTCGACGAAGAGCATGGCGACGCCGGCGTTCTCCTGCTCGGCCGTGGCGAACGCGCGGTCCATCCGGGCCTGGAACAGAGCCCGGCTGGCCAGTCCGGTCAGCGAGTCGTGGAACGCCTCGTTCATCGCCTCGAGGGTGCGGGCGTCGGTCAGCGCCAGGCTGACGTGCTCGGCGAACGCACGCAGTATTTCCTGCGCGGGCTTGTCCCATTCCCGGGGGCCGGTGTACGTGCCGACGGTCAGGCAGCCGACCACCGCGCCGTTCTCGTGCACGGGGATGGCCATCACGGCCTTGAGGCTGGAGCGCACCACCTCGGGGATGGCGATCGGTGAGTTGGCGTAGTCCTCCACCATGATCAGCTCGTCGCCCAGCACGGCCAGGCCGGCGACGCCCGCCGACGGCAGCGGGATGCGCTTCATCTTGGCCAGCACTTCGGGGGCGAAGCCGATGCTGGAGACCATCGAGCCGACCGACGGATCGTCCTTCTCCAGCAGGTTGAGCGAGGCCATCTCCAGGTCGAGCAGCTCGGCGGCGCCCGCGGTGATCGCGTCCAGGATCTGCTGCAGCGGGGCCCGGCGGGCGATCAGCCGCTGGATCCGGGTCAGGTGCTCGAACAGGCGCTGGCGTTCCTGCAGCGAGTCGGCCAGCCGGCCGTTCTCGCGGGCCTGCCGGCGTTCCGACTCGATGACGTGCAGGGCCTGCAGGCTCAGCTCGAGGACCAGGGCCATGCCGCGGAGCAGGCAGACGTCCTCGTCGGTGAAGTCCGGGCCGGTGCGGCCGACGACCAGTGCGCCGGGCGCCTGGCCGCCCAGGGCCGCGCCGGTGACCGCGTACGCGGTGCCGCCGAGACTCAGTACGCTGCGGCGTCCGGCGGCCACCTCGGTGAGCACGGCCGGCCGCACCTGGTCGGCCGGTACGCCGATGGTGGCGGCCACGCGTCCCTCGATGACCAGCACAGCAACCTCGGCGTCGAGGGCGCGCACCGCGCATTCGACGGCCGCGTACTGCGCCGCCGGTCCGTCCGGCCGGTCAGCGACCACGGAGAGGAACTCCGTCAGCTGCTGAGTTGCAAGCATGCCCATGACCCAGTCTGTCGGTTCGCCGGACGTGGAGCTGAGGTCTTCAGCGTGACCGTTTTCGGCCGCGCGCGTTGCCGTTCCCACACAGCGGCCTTGATAAAGCTCCGGTAACAACCCGTCGGCGGGCTTCGCGGGGCCCGTACGCCCGCTCGGGCCCGCTCCGGTCTACCGAGTTCACACCACCGGGCAGCGACCGGGCAGAATTTTCGATCATTCGGGCATGACCTTCGTCCGCTTTCGCCGGTGAATGGGATGATATCCACCGGGTAGCCGCAGTACCGAAGCGGGCAGAGACACACCGAATCAGCCTGGTCTGTGATGGGGGCCACACGTTTCCCCGGTGTTACAAATGGTCCACGGCAGCCGCGGATGAGCGAATGCCTGGGTGGGCGGCCGGAGGTGGGAATGTGAACGCGGAAGAAAGACAGCATCAGATCGTCGCCCTGGCCCGCCGGCAGGGTGAGGTGGACGTCGCCAAACTGGCTGCCGAACTGACAGTTTCCGCCGAGACCATTCGGCGCGATCTGCGCCTGCTCGAAAAGCACGGACTGCTGCGGCGTACGCACGGTGGTGCGTATCCGGTGGAGACCGCGAAATTCGAGACCGACCTGGCCATGCGCACCACCCGGGGCGTGCCCGAGAAGCGGCGGATCGCCGCCGCGGCGGTCGGCCTTCTCGGAGACGCGGAGACCATCTTCATCGACGAGGGGTTCACCCCGCAGCTCATCGCCGAGGCCCTGCCGACCGACCGGCCGCTCACCGTCGTCACCGCCTCGCTGAACACAGCGGCCTGGCTGTCCACCTCCAGCCCGGCGACCGTCCTGCTGCTCGGCGGCCGGGTCCGGGGCCGCACCCTGGCCACGGTCGACCACTGGGCCAGCGGCATGCTGGCCGGCTTCGTCATCGATCTCGCCTTCGTCGGCGCCAACGGCATCTCCCGCGAGGTGGGTCTCACCACCCCGGACCCGGCCGTCGCCGACGTCAAGGCGCACGCCGTCCGGGCCGCCCGCCGGCGGATATTCGCCGGCATTCACACAAAGTTCGGTGTGCGGACGTTCTGCCGCTTCGCCGAGATATCGGATTTCGAATCACTGGTCACGGACACCGGGCTGCCGGCGTCCGAGGCGCACCGCTATTCCCGGCTCGGGCCCCAGGTCATCCGGGTCTGACCGGAAAACATTTTTGCTCTTGACTGCCGGCCATTTTTCGATCGCCGGCACGGTTCGCGCATGTCTGCAAACGGAGGATCTGCTGTGCAGAAACCAGGTAAGAAGCTCTCTCTGCTGATCGCGGGGGCGACCGCGGGCGCCCTCGTGCTCTCCGGGTGTTCCGGCGCCGGCTCCACCGGCGGTGGCGACACCGCCGACAACACCATCACCGTGCTCATGGTCGGCAACCCGCAGATGGAGGACATCCAGAAGCTCACCGCCGACAACTTCACCAAGCAGTCCGGCGTCACGGTGAAGTTCACGATCCTTCCCGAGAACGAACTGCGCGACAAGGTCACCCAGGACGTCGCCAACCAGGGCGGGCAGTACGACGCCGTGACGGTCGGCGCGTACGAGGTGCCGATCTGGGCCAAGAACGGCTGGCTGCACGAGGTCTCCACGCAGGCGGCGGCCGACTCGGCGTACGACCAGGCCGACCTGATCAAGCCGATGGTGCAGTCGCTGACCGGCGACGACGGCAAGATGTACGCGGCGCCGTTCTACGGCGAGTCGTCGTTCCTCATGTACAACAAGGACATGTTCGAGGCCAAGGGCCTCAAGATGCCGGAGAAGCCGACCTGGGCGCAGGTCGCCGACTTCGCCGCCAAGCTGGACGACAAGGGCAAGGGCGTGGCCGGCATCTGCCTGCGCGGCCTGCCCGGCTGGGGCGAGATGTTCGCCCCGCTGACCACGGTCGTCAACACGTACGGCGGCACCTGGTTCGAGAAGGACTGGACGCCGAAGGTCAACGCCCCCGAGTTCAAGGAAGCCGCCAACTTCTACGTCAACCTGGTCAAGCAGCACGGCGAGGCCGGCGCACCGCAGGCCGGCTTCACCGAGTGCCTGAACACGTTCGGTCAGGGCAAGGCGGCCATGTGGTACGACGCCACGTCCGCGGCCGGCACGCTCGAGGACCCGAACTCGTCCAAGGTGGCCGGCAAGGTCGGTTACGCGTACGCCCCGGTCAACAAGACCGAGTACTCCGGCTGGCTGTGGACCTGGGCGTTCGCGATGCCCAAGACCACCAAGAAGGCCGACAACGCCTGGAAGTTCATCTCGTGGGCGACCAGCAAGGACTACGAGAAGCTGGTCGGCGAGAAGCTCGGCTGGTCGCGGGTGCCGTCCGGCAAGCGCACCTCGACGTACTCGATCCCGGAGTACAAGGAGTCGGCCAAGGCCTTCGCGGACATCACGCTCGGTTCGATCGAGAACGCCAACCCGACCAACCCGGGTCTGCAGCCCCGGCCCGCGCTGGGTGTGCAGTTCGTCGGCATCCCCGAGTTCGCGGACCTCGGCACCAAGCTCTCGCAGGAGCTCAGCGCCTCCCTGGCCGGGAGCAAGACGGTCGACGCGGCACTGAACGACGGACAGAAACTCGCCGAAGAAGTGGCGAAGAACTACAAGTAGTGCCCGCGGGGGTGCCGTCGTGACGGCACCCCCGCACCGACCGGAAGGTTAGCAATGACCGACGTCATCACCCGGGCGGACGCGCAGACCGAGGCCCCGCCGCCCGTCTCCCGCAAGGGGGGCGCCAAGGAGCGCTGGGTACGGCGGGCGCCCCTGCTGCCCGCACTGATCTTCGCCATCATCGTGACCCAGGTCCCGTTCCTGGTCACGATCTACTTCTCCACGCTCAGCTGGAACGCGCTGCGCCCGGGTTCGAAGAAGTTCGTCGGCATCGACAACTACGTCACCGTGCTCACCGACAACCGGCTGCGGTCCGCGCTGCTCAACACGGTGGTGCTGACCGCCGGTGCGGTGATCTTCTCGATGATCCTGGGCCTGGCCCTGGCCATCCTGCTCGACCGTAAGTTCTTCGGCCGGTCCATCGTGCGGACCATGCTGATCACGCCGTTCCTGATCATGCCGGTGGCGGCCGCGCTGCTGTGGAAGCACGGCATCTACAACCCGGACTACGGCCTGATCAACGGCATCTTCGGGGGCAGCACCGCCTGGGCGACGTCGTATCCCAAGACCGCCATCATCACCACGCTGGTGTGGCAGTGGACGCCCTTCATGATGCTGATCCTGCTGGCCGGCCTCCAGTCGCAGAGCAACGACGTGCTGGAGGCGGCCCGGATGGACGGCGCCAACGCCTGGCGCATCTTCACCCGGATGACCCTGCCGCACCTGCGCCAGTACCTGGAGCTGGGCGCGCTGCTGGGCTCGATCTACCTGGTGAACACGTTCGACGCGATCTACACGATCACCCAGGGCGGTCCCGGCACGGCGACCACCAACCTGCCGTACGAGATCTACCAGACCATCTTCAGCAAGTTCGAGTACGGCGAGGCCTCCGCGGCCGGCGTCGTCGTGGTCATCCTGACGATCATCGTGGCGACGTTCGCGCTGCGGGTCATCTCGGGTCTGTTCAAGGTGGAGGAGGGCCGATGAGCACCGCTACCGCCGGCGGGCGCCGGGTCCAGAACGCGGCCTGGGGCGTGGTGGCCTGGGTCGCCGGGATCATCTTCGTCTTCCCGGTCATCTGGATGCTGCTGACCAGCCTCAAGCAGTCCAAGGACGTCACCACCAACCCGCCCGTCTGGTTCTTCACGCCGACCTTCGAGCACTTCTCGAACGTCTTCGACAGCAACATCACGCCGTTTCTGCTGAACTCGCTGATGGCCAGCGTGTTCTCCACGCTGATCGTGGTGATGCTGGCGACCCCGGCGGCGTACGCGTTGTCCCTGCGCCCGGTGGCCAAGTGGAGCGACGCGTTGTTCTTCTTCATCTCCACCAAGATGATGCCGGTCGTCGCCGCCGTACTGCCGGTGTACCTGCTGACGGTGAAGATCGGCATGAAGGACAACATCTGGACGATGGTCATCCTCTACACCTCGATGAACCTGCCGCTGGCCATCTGGATGATGCGGTCGTTCCTGCTCGAGGTGCCGCGGGAGGTGCTGGAGGCCGGTGAGGTCGACGGCGCGGGCCTGATTACCTCGATCCGGCGGATCATCCTGCCGATGGTGTCGCCCGGCCTGGCCGCCACCGCGCTGATCTGCTTCATCTTCACCTGGAACGAGTTCTTCCTGGCGGTGAACCTGACCGACACGAACGCCAGCACGGCGCCGATCTTCCTGCTCGGCTTCATCTCCGGTCGCGGCCCGTTCCTGGCCGACCTGTCCGCCGCCGCCGTCCTGCTCTCGCTGCCGGTGCTGCTGGCCGGCTGGGTCGCGCAGAACAAGCTGGTCCGTGGACTCTCGATGGGAGCGGTCAAGTGAAGGCAGCCGTCGTCGTCACCCCCGGCACGATCGCGGTGCAGACCGTGCCGGATCCCACCCCGGGCCCGTACGACGTGGTGGTCCGGCCGGCCGCGGTCGGCATCTGCGGCACCGACCTGCACATCTTGGACGGCGAGTTCGCGCCGGCCTTCCCGATCGTGCCGGGTCACGAGTTCGCCGGCGAGATCGTGGAGCTCGGCGCGCAGGTCACCGGGTACGCGGTCGGCGACCAGGTCGCGGTCGACCCGTCGCTGTACTGCGGTTACTGCTACTACTGCAAGCGGGCGCGGGGCAACCAGTGCGAGAACTGGAACGCGATCGGGGTGACCCGCAGCGGTGGTGCGGCCGAGTTCGTGGCCGCCCCGATGGCCAACCTGTTCAAGCTGCCGGCGCACCTGGCCGCCCGGGACGCCGCGCTCATCGAGCCGCTGTCCTGCGCGGTCCGCGGCTTCGACGTGCTGCCCCGCCGGATGGCCGACACGTTCCTGATCTACGGCTCCGGCACGATGGGGCTGATGATGCTGGAGCTGGCCAAGCGGGCCGGTGCGGCCACGGTGTCCATGGTGGATCTCAATCCCGAGCGCCTGGAGACGGCCAAGCGGCTCGGCTGCAGCGCGGCCGTGACCAGCGCCGACGAGCTCGACGCGCCGCGCGGCTGGGACGTCGTGATCGACTGCACCGGCGCGGCGCCGGCGATCCGCGACGGGCTGGCCCGGGTCGGCCGGGGTGGCACGTTCCTGCAGTTCGGGGTGTCCGGCTACGACGCCCGGGTGGAGATCGAACCGTACGAGATCTACCGGCGCGAGATCACCATCACCGGCTCGATGGCGGTGCTGCACAGCTTCGACCGGGCCGGGGAGCTGATGGCGGCCGGCGTGCTGGCGCCGGAGATCTTCGTCAGTCACCGGTTCCCGCTGGACAGCTATGCGCAGGCGCTCGACCAGTTCCGGGCCGGGGTGGGACGGAAGATCCTCATCGAGCCCTGATGTGCCAATCTTGTCACTTTCGGTTAGTGCTTGATCACTAGTGGTTGTCAACGGCGGCCGGTGCGGGCCTGAATGAAGCGGTGCCCCCGCTTCGCCCACCGGCCGCCGTTGTGCTTGCCGTTGCCGTCACGGCGCCGCTCGCCGTGGACCTGACGGTCCACCCCTTGCTCCTTCCCGGGGTGGGACTGCTGCTGCTCGTCTTCGCCACCGGCTGGGTCGCGATGGTCCGGCGGATGCCGTTCCCGGGTCCGCTGTACGGCCTCATCGCCCGGGGTCTCGGCCGCCCGCTCGGCCTCGGCGCGGCCGGGCTGGCTCTGCTGTCGTACCAGGCCCTGCAGCTCACGCTCTACGCGGCGGTCGGTGCGGCAGCCGCGCCGCTGCTGGCGAGCTGGTTCGGGATCTCGGTGGCGTGGTGGGTCGTCGCCCTGTCGTGCTGGTTGGTCGTCGCGGTCTGCGGAGTGCTCCCGATCCGGCTCCTCGCGGCACAGACCTTCGCCGGCTTCGAGACCAATGCTGTCCACGTCGGACAGACCCGGCAGCCGCGCTGGGTGATGCCCGTCTGCGTCACGCTGCTCGCGCTGCTGTTCGCGGCGGCCAGCTGGGCGCTCGGCGGCACCGCACCGGAGAGAGCGGTGGCGCGGACATTCGCGCCCTGGGCGGTCACCCTGGGCCGGGCCGTACTGGTCGCCGGGCTGCTCGTGGGGATGATCGCGCTGCAGGAGCTGATCGCCCGCCACCTGATCGCGCTGGGCCGGGAGCGGGTGCTGCCCGCGGCGCTGGGCCGCCGGATCCCGGCGTCGGCGGTGCCGACGGTGGTGGCGGGGGCGGTGATCGGGGGATATGCGTACGCGGGATCCGCGATCGACCGGTGGCCGGAGCGCGCGGGCGTCGCGGGCATCCTGGTGCTGCTGGCGTTGACCGCACTGGCGGCGCTGCTGTTCCTCAACCGCAACCCGGACGGCGAGGGGCTCTGGCGCCGCTTGCTCGCCCCGGGGCTGGCCACGATTGGACTGGGCGTGCTCGGTGATCTCGCGGTGGCCGACCAGCCGACCCTCCAGCTTGTGGGTGGCGGCACGGTCCTGCTCGGCATCGGGTACGGCCTCGCGCTGCGCCGGACCGACCCGGTGCGTTACGCCGGCATCGGCCTGGGTGGCGCCGCCGTGGTGGTCACCCCGCCGCTGCCCGCCCTGCCCCGGCAGCGGACCCCGGGCGCCCACCGCCCGGAACGGGTGAACAGCGAGGAACTCACCGGCTGACGGACTGCGGATCCTCGTCGCCGAAGAACTCCCGGATCTGGGTGAGGGTCAGATAGCCCTGCGCGTCCACCTCGCCGGTCTCCTGCACCACGGCCCGGCAGGTGACCTCCAGCTCGCGGGCGTGCTCCGGCAGGTCGGGCAACGGCGGCACCGGCGGCAGCGCACCCAGGCCCATCGCCTCGCGGATCACCTCGAACATGCCGGTCACCTCGTGCACCGCCAGCGGGAACAGCTCCGCCGGACGCCGGCTGCCGGGCGCCGGGGCGGCACAGGTGAAGTTGGCCCGCAGCTTGCCGCTGACCTTGCAGATGTCGGCGCTGGGACGCAGGTGGTCGAGCGGGCCCTCGGCGACGATCCCGAGCTCGCACTCCGGTACGCCCGCCGCGTCCCACCAGCGTTGCCAGGCCGGGTCGCCGTCGAGAGTCATCACGACGTGCTGCAACGCGACCATGTACGCCTGTGGTGCCCGGCCGTCCACGGTGGTGGTCCCCATGAGGGGATGGAGCCAGTCCATCACCGCATCGTTACATTCCGGTCATAGTGCACGGTGCATTCTGGCCCCGCGCGTACGGGTGGCTCGTCAGGCCGTGGCGGCGTCCAGCAGAGCGGCCGCGACCGCGCGGGCCGCGGTGGCCGCCGCGGCCGAACGGTCCATCCGGGCGCCGACCGAGGTGCCGTCGTAGAGGACGACCAACTGCGCGGCCAGCGCCTCGGGGTCCCGTGCGCCGGCCTCACGGGCCAGGTCGGTGAACAGTCCGCGGGTCCAGGCGCGGTTCTCGTCGCACACCTGCTGGACCACGCCGTCCGGCGGCGACTCCGCGCTGGCGTTGTAGAAGGCGCACCCGCGGAACGACGGCGCGGCGGCCAGCTCGGCCAGGACGTCGAAGACCCCCAGCAGGCGGTCGCGTGGCGTGTCGAAACGTTCCAGCCCGGTCAGGATGCGTTCCCGCCGGCGCCGGTGCCGGCCCTCGAGGTACGCCCGGATCAGCCCGTCCTTGCTGCCGAACGCGCTGTACAGCGTGGCCTTGGCGACGCCGGCGTGCTCGATGACCCGGTCGATGCCGACCGTGTGCACGCCTTGGGCGTAAAAGAGCTCGTCGGCGGCGGCGAGCAGCCGGTCGCGGGCGGACGGCTTGGGGGCGACGGGGCTCGGGGGTGACGCAGCGGACATGCGATTGACGATAGCAGACAGATCTGTCTAGTGTCGGGGACGTCAGACAGACCTGTCTGTTCGGAAGGCGAGGAAGTGCCATGACCACCACCGCGAACCGCACGACCGCCCGTACCGGTGATCCGGCCGTCCGCCGCAAACGCCTGTCCCGTCCGGTGGCCTTCGCCGCGATCGCGGCGATCTTCGTGACGTTCACGGCCGCGTCCAGTGCGCCTTCGCCGCTCTACGTGGTCTATCAGCAGCTGTGGGGCTTCTCGGCGGTCACGCTGACCGTCGTCTTCGCCGTCTACGTCGTCGGCCTGATCGGCGCCCTGCTGGTGCTGGGTGCCCTGTCCGACCACGTCGGTCGCCGGCCGGTGCTCGCCGCCGCGATCGGCCTGGAGATCGTCGCCCTCGTTCTCTTCCTCGCCGCCGGTGACGTCCCGGTGCTGCTCGCCGCCCGCTTCCTGCAGGGCATCGCGACCGGCGCCGCCCTCACCACCCTCGGCGCCGCCCTGGTCGATCTCAATCCGCCGCACGCGCCCGGCCGGGCCGGGCTGGTCAACAGCGTGGTGCCGCCCGCCGGCCTGGCGATCGGCTCCCTCGGCACCGGCGCGCTGGTGCAGTTCGCTCCCGGCCCCACCCACTTCGTCTACGCCCTGCTGCTCGCCGGGATGGCCGTCGCCGCCCTGGTCGTGCTGGTGATGCCGGAGACCTCGGGCCGGCGTCCCGGTGGCGTGGCGTCCCTGATCCCCCGGCTCGGCGTGCCGGCCCGGCTGCGCGGCGCGGTGTTCGCTCTCGTGCCGATCATCGTGGCGAGCTGGGCCCTGGGTGGTCTCTACCTCTCGCTCGGCCCGTCCGTCGCGGTCGGCGTCTTCGGGCTGGCCAACCACCTGATCGGCGGCCTGGTCGTGACCCTGCTCTGCGGCACCGGCGCGGTGACCGCGTTCGCGCTGCGGACCTGGCCGACGCCGCGGGTGCTCACCATCGCCGGGGCGCTGCTCACCGTGGGCACCGCGGTGACCCTGGTCGGCGTGCAGACCGGCAACGTGGTGTTCGGCGCGGTCGGTACGGCGCTGGCCGGGATCGGCTTCGGCGCCTCCGCGCTGGCGAGCTTCGGCACCCTCGCGCTGCTGGCCGCTCCGCACGAGCGCGGCGAGCTGTTCGCGGTCGCGCTGACCATCGCGTACGTCGCCTTCAGCCTGCCGGCGGTGATCGCCGGGCTCGCCGCCACCTCCGCCGGCCTGCACCTGACCACGGTGGTCTACGGGCTGGTCGTGGTCGCGCTCGGGCTGGCCGCGCTGGCTGCTCAGCGGGTACGGCGGGCCTGATCGACCGGCTCTTTCGTGGTAACCCCCCGGCGTGGACGGCTGTTGAACAGTCGTTCGCGCCGGAGCATATGGGGCGAAACCACACGAAGGGCTGGGCATGACAAGACTTCTGGCGGCTGCCGCCACGTTCGCGCTGGCACTGGGCGGCGCGGCCGTCGCGTCCGGCGCGCACGCGGAGCCGCCGCGTGGCGCTCCCGGATACCCCACGATCACCTGGGGCGAGTGCGAGAACGCCGCCCTCAAGACGCGCAAGGCGCAGTGCGGCTTCCTGGCCGTCCCGCTGGACCACGCGGCGCCCGCCGGGCCGAAGATCCAGCTCGCCGTCTCCCGGATCAAGCACTCGGTCCCGGACCGCGACTACCAGGGCGTCATGCTGGTGAACCCCGGTGGTCCCGGCGGCTCCGGCCTGCCCCTGCCGGTGCTCGGTGACCTGGTCCCGGACAAGGCCGGCGCCGCGTACGACTGGATCGGCTTCGACCCGCGCGGCGTCGGGTCCAGCAAGCCGGCGCTGACCTGCGACTCCACGTACGCCGGCTACAACCGGCCGCCGTACGTGCCCAGCACCCGCGCGATCGAGAAGGCCTGGCTGGCCCGGGCCAAGGGCTACGCCGCGGCCTGTGCCAAGAACGGCGGCGCGCTGCTCGATCACCTGCGGACCACCGACACCGTGCGGGACCTGGAACGGCTGCGGATCGCGCTGGGCGTGGAGCAGATCAACTTCTACGGCTTCTCGTACGGGACCTACCTCGGCCAGGTGTACGCCACCCGCCACCCCGACCGGGTCCGCCGGATGGTGCTCGACGGCAACGTCGACCCCGGCCGGGTCTGGTACGACGCCAACCTCGACCAGGACCTCGCGTTCGACCGCAACATCAAGATCTACTTCCGCTGGCTGGCCGACCACGACGACGTCTACCACCTCGGCCGGAGCGCCGGGAAGGTCGAGAAGCTCTTCTACGCCGAGCAGGCCAAGCTGGCCCGCAAGCCGGCCGGTGGGGTCCTCGGCCCGGACGAGCTGACCGACGTCTTCCTCCAGGCCGGGTACTACGTCTTCGGCTGGGAGACGGTCGCGTCGGCGTTCGCGAGCTGGGTCAACGACGACGACCCGGCGGAGCTGCGCAAGCTCTACGACGACAACAACACCCAGGAGCCCGGCTCCGACAACGGCTACGCGATCTACCTCGGGGTCCAGTGCACCGACGCCCGGTGGCCGGCGTCCTGGCAGCGTTGGCAGACCGACAACTGGCGGGTGCACCGGCGCGCCCCCTTCGAGACCTGGGGCAACGCCTGGTACAACGCGCCCTGCCGGGACTGGGCCGGCGAGCCCGGCCAGCCGGTCGCGGTCGACGGGAGCAAGGCCCCGCCGCTCCTGCTGATCAGCGAGACCCTGGACGCGGCCACCCCGTTCTCGGGCAGCCTCGAGGTCCGCAAGCGCTTCCCGCGCTCGGCGCTGATCGAGGGCGTCGGCGGCACGACCCACGCGGGCTCACTCTTCGGCAACCGGTGCGTGGACCACGCGGTCGCCGACTACCTCGCGACGGGCGCCCTGCCCCGGCGGGTCAAGGCGGACCGGTCGGACAAGCAGTGCAAGCCCATCGCACCGCCGGACCCGACACCGGCCGCGACCACGACGAAGCGCGCGGAGAGCGCGGCCGTGCAGACCCGGCTGGAACTGCAGAAGCTCATCCGTTAGTCCTCCGGCACGACCTTGTGCCGCAGCTCGGCCGGGATCAGCTCCAGCAGCTGGTCCCGGCGCAACGGCAGGTCCAGCAGACTCAGCTTGACCTGGCTGCGGTTCTGGTGCCGGTCGGGGGACAGGCGGACCACCTCGGCGGCCTTCTCCCGCAGGCCGGCCGCCAGGACGTCACCGCCGGTGAGCTCGCCGGCCGCCGTACCGTCGACGTCCACCGCGACCGGCGCACTGTCGGCGGCCACGGTCAGCGCCACCCGGTCACCCGCGCCCAGCACCACCGACCGGCCGATGCCCGCCATCGGCGCGACCGGGGTGATCACGACGGCGGCGGCCGAGGGGGACAGCACCGGGCCGCCGGCCGCGTAGTTGTACGCCGTCGAGCCGTTCGGCGTCGAGATGACCACGCCGTCGCACCGGTAGTAGCCGTACTGCCGGCCGTTGACCGTCAGGTCCACCGAGACCGCGCCGGTGCGCCCGAGCCGGGCCAGCACCACGTCGTTGAAGCCGTAACGGGTGGTCAGGGCGACCGGGCCCGCGTCGGCCACCAGGCAGCCGTGCGACTCCACGGTGAAGTCCCCGCGGTGCAGTTGCTCCAGCGCCTCGCCCAGCGTCGCCGGCGTCACCTCGACCAGGAAACCCAGGTTGCCGTGGTTGACCCCGAGCACGGGCACCGGCCGGTCGACCACCAGCCGCATCGCGCCCAGCATCGTGCCGTCGCCGCCCAGCGCCACCAGGCCGCCGACCCGCTCGAGGAACTCCGGCTCCGGAACGGTCTCGACGTCCGCGGGCACCCGGCCCGCGTCGGCCGTACGGGCCAGCACCCGGCCCCGGTGGGTACGCGCCCAGGCCGCCAGCGTGGCCACCGAATCGGCGACCGGCTTGGTGGGGTGCAGGACCAGACCGACCGTGTCCACCGCTGTTTCCAGGCTCACAGGCCAACCCTAGTCAGATCCACTGCCCGGCCCGGTAAGCTTCGGGGCGCGAAGGGGAGTAGCTCCCAATGTCGTGGTCGACATACTGGCTCTGCGGTTCGAGAGCCCGGCCACACAGCCTTGGATCCACGGTTCAGGATCTCTGAGGCGAGCGAGACCTTCGACTTGGCCGCGTTTATTTATGCGGGCCGGGTCGAGGTCGCCCCCGCGCCCGAACCCCGGTCCGCTGCTCACCGGGAGTTCTCATGGACGGGTTCCTCGTCGCCACCGCGCTCAGCTTCGCGGTCATCTTCGTCGCCGAGCTGGGCGACAAATCGCAGCTGATGGCGCTCACGTTCGCCACCCGCTTCAAACCCGTGCCGGTGCTGATCGGCATCACCGTGGCCACCGCCGTGGTGCACGCCGTCTCCGTCGGCATCGGCTACGGCCTCGGCGCCGCGCTGCCGACCGGCTGGATCTCCCTGGTCGCGGGCATCGCCTTCCTCGCGTTCGGCGCGTGGACGCTGCGCGGCGACAAGCTCACCGACGAGGAGAAGACCAAGGCCGAGCGCTCGACCGGCTCGGCGATCCTGGCCGTCGGCGGCGCGTTCTTCCTGGCCGAGCTGGGCGACAAGACGATGCTCGCCACCATCACGCTGGCCACCCAGCACGGCTGGTTCGGCACCTGGCTCGGCTCCACGCTGGGCATGGTCGCCGCCGACGCGCTGGCCATCCTGGTCGGCCGGCTGCTCGGCCGGCACCTGCCGGAGAAGGTCATCAAGTACGGCGCCGCGGCGCTCTTCGCTATCTTCGGCATCTGGCTGCTCGTGGAAGCCCTCATCGAGCTCACCTAGCCTCAACCAGCAGGAGGAGACGCGGTGCTGCAGTACCGGGCCGAGTTCGACGCCACCGTCATGTTCAGCACCGGCGGCGGCCTGCACGCGCAGAGTTTCAAGGTCGACGTGCCGCATGCCGACGCCACCGAGGCGCAGATCGGCGCGCTGTTCGTGGCGGCGTGCCGGCTGCGTGACGTGGGACGGGTCGAGCTGCGCAACGTCCGGATCTTCGCCGAGCCGCACCTGGGCACCCCGGCCGGCCCGGCGGACCCGGCCCGGCGCTGGGTCGAGCTCAGCCACGTCATCGCCGAGGGCCTGGTGACCCTGCCCGGGCTGCCGGCCCCGGAGTTCACCCCGCACCTGACCCGCGAGGCCTCCCGCGACGTGTACGCGCCGGGCACCGAGTTCGCCATCGACCTGATCACCATGGTCGGCAACACGGGCACCTACCTGGACAGCCCGTTCCACCGCTACCCGGACGGTACCGACCTGGCCGGGTTGCCCCTGGAACGGTTGGCCGACCTGCCCGCGGTCGTCGTGCGCACCGCGGGCAGCGGAGTCCGCACGGTCGGCGTCGACGCGCTGGAGGGCCTCGAGGTCGCGGGCCGGGCGGTGCTGCTGCACACCGGCGGTGACGCCCACTGGGCCACCCCGGAGTACGTCGTCGACGCGCCCCACCTGGGCGAGGCCGGGGCGCAGTGGCTGGTCGACCACGGCGCGGCGCTGGTCGGCATCGACGCGGCGAACATCGACGCCATGACCGCGAGCGGCGAACGACCCGCGCACACGCTGCTGCTGGCCGCCGGCATCCCGATCGTCGAGCACCTCACCGGGCTCGGGGACCTGCCGCCGACCGGTGCCCGGTTCACGGCCGCACCGCCCCGGGTGTCCGCGTTCGGCACGTTCCCGGTGCGGGCGTACGCGTCGGTGCCGGCCATCGAGCCGCACGACCACCTCAGGTCCGGAGGGTGGCTGCCGACGTCAGGCGGGTGACCCCCGACCCGGACGCCCCGCTCGGCGCGCACGACGACGACACCGCCCCCGACGCCTGCTGCGCCGACCGCACCGCGG
>NZ_JBEZGQ010000065.1:0-17070 GCF_040650095.1 Actinoplanes sp. NPDC048791
GGCCAGCGCCTCCGGTGTCGCGGCGGACAGCCGCAGCTGGTGCCGGCCGGCCGGGCCCACGGCCGCCGGGCGGGCGGGTGCTTGTTCGACGATGACGTGCGCGTTGGTGCCGCCGATACCGAAAGAGCTGACAGCGGCGCGGCGCGGGGTCGACCCGGAGGTCCACGGGATCAGCTCGGTGTTGACGAAGAAGGGCCCGTCGTCGAGGCCGAGGTCGGCATTGGGGCGGCGAAAGGCCGGGTGCGGCGGGATCTCGCCGTGGGCCAGGACGAGCACGGCTTTGAGGAAACCGGCGATACCGGAGGCCACATCGAGATGGCCGATGCCGGCTTTGACCGCCCCCAGCGCACAGCTGCGCGGCGCGCCGTGACCGTAGGCCTGCGTGAGTGCGGCGATCTCGATGGGATCACCGAGTGGGGTGCCCGTACCGTGGGTCTCGACGAAGCCGATCGAGTCGCCGGTGACGCCCGCGACGGCCAGTGCCGCACTGATGACCTCGGCCTGACCGGCCGAGGACGGTGCGGTGTAGCCCATCTTGCCGGAGCCATCGTTGTTGACCGCGGACCCGCGGATCACCGCATGGATCGTGTCACCGTTGGCGAGGGCGTCGGCGAGGCGCCGGAGCACGACGACGCCGACACCGTTGCCCGGCACGGTGCCGGCGGCTGCGGCATCGAACGGCCGGCAGGTACCGTCCTGCGACAGCACACCGCCGGGCTGATAGCGGTAGCCGCCGGCCAGTGGATAGGTGAGCGAAACTCCTCCGGCCAGCGCGATGTCGCTCTCGCCGCTGTGCAGCGACTCGCAGGCCATGTGCACGGCCACGAGCGACGAAGAACATGCCGTCTGCACCGTCAGGGCCGGCCCCCGCAGGTTGAGCTTGTAGGCGACCCGGGTGGCGAGGAAGTCCTTCTCGTTGCCGATCGCCAGCTGGAAGGGGTCCACCTGATCGGCGTTGGCGCCCATCGCCGCCACATAGGTGTTGGCGCTGGCACTGGCGAACAACCCGATCAGCCCGCCGAATCGCTGCGGATCACACGACGCGTGTTCCAGAGCACTCCACGCGCACTGCAACATCAGGCGGTGCTGGGGGTCGGTCAGCGCGGCCTCGCGCGGCGTCATCTCGAACAGGCCGGCGTCGAAGCATTCCGCGTCGTCGATCCGACCGAACGCGGCGACATATCCCGGGTCGTCGAGCACGTGCTCGGCCAGTCCCGCGGCCAGCAGGTCCTGCCTGCGGTACCGGGTGATGCTGTCGGCACCGGATCGCAGGTTCTGCCAGTACTGCTCGATGCCGTCGGCGCCGGGCAGACTGGCGGCCATCCCGATGACAGCGATGCCATCCAGCTGCGGCTCGTTGTCGTCCGGATGGACGGCCGGCTCCGGCTTGGTGGTGGTCACGAAAGGGCTCCCCGTGTTCGGTCGTTCAGGACTGTCGGGCGATCAGCCGGCGGCCGCGGTTGCCTTGACGCGAACGCGCGGACTCCCCACCGGCCGCTGCCCCGTCGGTCTCGCCGCTCACCAACCGGGCGAGGCTGCGTACCGTCGGATGGGCGAACAGCTCGGCCACGGACACGGCGCGGCCGCGGGCCACCTCGACTCTTCGCCGCACCTTGAGCAGCAGCAACGAGTTGCCGCCGAGGTCGAAGAAGTTCTCGTCGCCGCGCAGCGATCCGGCCGCCACACCCAGGACGTCCTCCCAGATCCCGGCGATGGCGGCTTCGGCGTCGCGTAGCAGTGGCTGGTCATCGGCGGCGAGGCTCACCCGCGTCGCAGCCAGTGCCGACCGGTCGGTCTTGCCGTTGGTCGTGCGCGGCATGGAGGGCAGCGTGACCACCAGCGCCGGCACGAGATACGCCGGCAAGGCCTTCGCGAGGTGCTCACGCAGCTGTACGGAACCGTGGTCCTCGACACTCGCGGTTGCCGCGTCCCGGCGCACCACGTAAGCGATGAGCCGGGTGTGCTCGCCCTCACCGTCGGGCACGACGGCTACTTCGTCGATCTCCGGGCGGTTGGCGATGACGTGCTCCACCTCATCGGGCTCAACGCGATAGCCGCGGATCTTGACCTGGTTGTCCGCCCGGCCGATGAACTCGAGGACACCGTCGACGTTCACCCGGGCCAGGTCGCCCGTGCGGTAGAGCCGCCCTCGTGGGCCGGCGCCGAGGTGATCGGCGAGGAAACGCTCGTGGGTCAGTTCGTCGCGTCGCAGGTAGCCACGGGCGACGCCCGGACCGCCGATGAGGATCTCTCCCGGCGTGCCGTCCGGGACCGGGACCAGGTCGGCGTCCACGACGTGCACGGTGACGTGGGCGACGGCACGGCCGATCGGCACCGTGGTGCCGTGCGGCACGTCGGTGGCGTCGTAGGCGGTCGCCCACACCGATGCCTCGGTCGGTCCGTACTCGTTGACGATCCGGGTGTTCGGCAGCAGGGAGCGGTGACGGGCGGGCAGTCGGGCAGGACATTTCTCGCCGGCGACGATGACGACGCCCAGTGCGGGCCGGTCCTCCTCGCTGAGTGGCTCCAGCGCGTCGAGCAGGGCGCTGTGCAACGACGGTACGCACAGCAGGTGGGAGATTCGCGCCTCATTCAGGAAGGCGCACAGGCGGTCGAGGTCGTGCCAGTACCCGTCCGGCGGAATGACGAGTTGCCCGCCGGTGCACAGCGTCCAGAACAACCCGGCGACTGACGAGTCGAACGCCAGCGGGGACAGCAGCAGGAAGGCCCGCACCGGCTCGCGGTAGAAGTCAAAACGCGCCTCGGTGGAGGCCAGCAGGTTGTCGTGCTGGACCGCCACTCCCTTCGGGCGGCCGGTCGAACCAGAGGTGTATATGACGTACGCGAGATCACCGGCGGCGGGGCGCTGCGGGGTGTCGTCCGTACCGTTGAGGTCGTCGATCTCGTCCTGGTCCGCGTCGAGGCGCAGGAGGGTGACGTCCGGGATGTCGCTGAGCACCCGCGCGCCCAGCTCGTGGTGGGTCAGCACGGTGGTCAACCCGGCGTCGGCGCAGACCAGGGCCAGCCGATCCGTTGTCGACTCCGGATCCAGCGGCAGATAGGCGCCGCCGGCCTTCAGGACAGCGAGGACCGCGACGACCATGTCGACGGATCGGGGCAGGCAGATCCCGACGAGGGACTCGGCGCCGACTCCCCGCGCGCGCAGGCGGCTCGCCAGCCGGTCGGCGCGGTCGGTCAGGTCGGCGTACGTCAGGTGATGCGCGTTGTCACTGACCGCGGTCGCCCCGGGGTTGCGGCGAACTTGGGCGTCGTAGAGGTCCAGCACTGTCGTCGCAGCTGTCTGGGCGGACATCAGCTGGGGTTTCCCTTCCTGTCGGCCGACGCGCTCACGTCGTCGATGACCCGGGCGAGTTCGCGCACGGTGGGTGACCGGAAAGCTTCACGGCTGCTCAGGCGCACATTGAGCCGGTCGTTGACCTGTTGGATGAGCCGGATGGCCAGCAGGGAGTGCCCGCCGATGGCGAAGAAGTTCTCGCCGGCCCCGAGGCCGGTCCGGCCCAGAGCCGCACACCAGATGCCGGCGATCACCTTCTCGGTGGGGGTGGCCGGTGCCGCGGAGTCCCCCTCCGGCTGTCCGTCCGGCTGCACCGGCGGGAGCGCGGCCCGGTCGAGCTTGCCGTTCGGTGTCAGCGGCAACGCGTTCAGCGTCACGTAGGCCGACGGCACCATGTAGTCCGGAAGGGACTGCGACAGGCGCGAGCGCAGCTCGGCGCCGGATCCGACGGTGGCCCCACGCCCGGCGACCAGGTACGCCACGAGTTGCTGAAGTCCGGGCAGGTCCTCGCGGACCACAACGACCGCCTGCGCGATGGACCGATCGGCGCGCAGCGCGGCCTCGATCTCTCCGGGTTCGATGCGGTGACCGCGCAGTTTGACCTGATGATCGGTTCGGCCGTGATAGTCGATGGTGCCGTCCTCGCGGTATCGGGCGAGGTCTCCCGTCCGGTAGAGACGGGCGCCGGGCGCCCCGAACGGGTCGGGGACGAACCGCTGACGGGTCAGCTCCGGACGGTTCAGGTATCCGGCGGTCACGCCGGCGCCGCCGAGATAGAGCTCGCCGGTGACACCGACCGGCACTGCCTGCATGGCGGCGTCGAGGATGAACGTCGTGGTGTTCCACAGGGGCCGGCCGATCGGCACGCTCACGTCAGCGGCGGTGACCTGGTGTGCGGTTGACCAGATGGTCGTCTCGGTCGGCCCGTAGACGTTGAACACCGTCGCCGCGTAGCGCAGCAGGCCGGGAACCAGGTCGGGCGGAAAGGCCTCACCACCGCACAGCACCCGGAGCCGGGCCGGTTCCGGGTCGGTGGCCAGCAGCAGTCGCCACGTGCTCGGCGTGGCCTGCATGACGGTGATCGCATGCCGGCGAATCGCCGCGTCCAACAGCTCACCGCTGCGGACCTGCTCCTCGTCGGCGACGACGACGCAGGCGCCGGTCAGCATCGGACAGAACAGTTCGAGTACGGAGATGTCGAACGACAGTGAGGTCACCGCGAGCAGCCGGTCGTCGGGCCGCAACCTGATGAGTTCGGCGACGGAGAAGAGCAGGTTGACCACGCCGCGGTGCGGCACCATGACACCCTTCGGGCGCCCGGTCGATCCGGAGGTGTAGATGACGTACGCCGTCGCCTCGGCGTTGTGCGCCGGCCGGTCATCGCCGGGTGGGGTCTCCGGCGCGGCGCCGGTGATGTCGGCGATGTACACGGTGGCGGCGCTGCTCGGTGGCAGCCGGTCGCCGACGGCGCGGCTGGTCAGCACGACCGGTGCACCGCTGTCCTGCAGCATCGCGGCGAGTCGCTCGCGCGGATAGTTCGGGTCCAGCGGCACGTACGCGGCGCCTGCGCGGCTGACCGCCAGGACCGCGACGAGCAGGTCGGCCGACCGTTCGAGGCAGATGCCGACAAGGCCGCCGGTGGCGGGAAGGCGCCGGCGCAGCGCGGCTGCGGCGAGGCCGGCGAGCCGGTCCACCTCGGCGTAGGTCAGGCCGGCGTCACCGTGGATGATCGCCGTTGCGTCAGGGGTGCGTACTGCCTGATCGTGGAACAGGCTGTCGAGGGTGGCGTCCTGGGGGAACTGGTGGCCGGTGGCGTTCCAGCGCTGGTGCCGGGCATGTTCCTCGGCCGGGATCATCGGCAGCCGGGAGACGGTCAGCTCGGGATCGCGTACGACATCGGTGAGCAGCTGCTGGAAATGCGCGGCGAACCGCTCGATGCGGACGTGGTCGAACAGGTCCTGGTCGTACTCGATACGCAACGCGTACCCCTGCGCCTCCTGCTGCATGACCACGTTCAGGTCGCACTGCGGCGCGCACGCCGCGACCTCGAGGAACGTGCCGGATGCCGCGCCGAGTGCCGGCGCCGCGGCCGGCCGGTTGATGAAGTTGAACATGACGTCGAACAACGGGTTGCGGTTGAGCCGCCGTTCCGGTTTGAGCTGCTCCACCAGTTCCTCGAGCCTGACGTCCTGGCGGGTGTAGGCGTCGAGTTGCGTCTGCCGGACCCGGGCGAGCAGCTCGGCGAAGGTGGGATCACCGGACACTTCGATGCGCAGCGGCAGAGTGTTGACGAAGAACCCCACGACGTTCTGCAGGGAAGGCTCGGTGCGGCCGGACACCGGGCTGCCGATGATCAGATCGGGCTGCCCGGTCCACCGGTGCAGCAGCGCGGCGAAGACGGACAGGAACGTCATGAACGGTGAGGCCCGGTGGCGGCGGCCGAGCGCGATCACCGCGTCGCTGGAGTTCCGGTCGACCAGGATGGTGGCGCGGCGGCCGTGGAAGGCCGGAACCTCGGGCCGGGGCCGGTCGGCCGCCAGCTCCAGGACGGAGCGGGGCGCCCTCAGCCGATCCAGCCAGTAGGACAGCTGGGCGGACCGGTCGTCGCCCGAGCGCTCGGATCCTTGCCGGCGAGCGAAGTCGATGTACCGCGGTGCGGCCTCGCCCAGGTCGCCTGGTGCGCCGGTCTGCGCGGCTTGGTAGGCGACGCCCAGGTCGCGCAGCAGGACGTCGAACGACCAGCCGTCGGAGACGATGTGGTGCGCCGTGAGGACGAGTACGTGCTCGGCGGCGCCGAGGCGGATGAGAACAGCTCGGAGCAGCGGCGCAGCGGCAAGGTCGAACGGCTTCATCGCCTCCGCGTCGATGAAGGCGCTGACCTGTGTCGCCGCCGGATCCGTTCCGAGCTGCGGGGTCCGCAGCAGCACCCGCGCCGCGGCCGAGACGTGCAGACGAGGCTCACCGTCGCGGATGTCGATCCTGGTACGCAGGGCGTCGTGGCGAGCCACGACCTCGTCGAGGGCGCGCTGCAACGTCGCCGGATCGATCGGTCCGTCCAGGCGGATCGCGACGCAGATGTTGTAGACGGCCGTGCCGGGATGCAGGCGCTCGAAGATCCAGAGCCGCCGCTGCATCACCGACAGCGGAGCGTCCTCGGAAGGCGTCGGCCGCGGATGGTGAGGCGGCGCGGACATCGGTTGGCGCACGTTTTCTCCAGACGTCAAGGGACGCGGATGTGGCTCGGGCTGCCCATGATGGTCGATGCGTAGACCATCGCAACACCCTCGATTCTGCACAAGTGTTCAGTTAGGATCCCTCACTGTCAAGGGACATGATCCTCACTCACCGTCGTGTGCCCAACCGCTCGAGGGGACTTCGTGCACAACGAACCTGCACTGCCGGCCACCGCCACCACCGCTCGCCAACGACCGGAAGGCATGAAGTATCCGCAGCTCAGCATCGATATGGCGATCTTCGAGGCGGCGGCGCGGCAGCCGGCTGCGCTCGCGGTCCGCCAGGGTGACCAGACGCTCAGCTATGGGCAGCTCACAGCCGGGGCACGGCGCGTTGCCGACCAGCTAATTGAACGCGGGATCAAAGAAAATGACATCGTCGCGGTATGCCTGCCGCGCTCACCGGCGCTGGCCTGCGCGCTGCTGGGTGTGCTGGTCGGCCGGGCCGCCTACTGCATCATCGATCCGCAGTGGCCGGCCGCTCGGAAGGCGGAGATCGTCGCGGACATCGGTGCCACGATAGTTCTTGTCGACGAATACAGCGGCCCCGTCGACGGCCTGCCGGACACTATGCGTCTCGATGCGGCCCCGGCCGCGGCTCCCCGACCGCCCGGCTCGCCGGACCCCGTACGCCTCGACGCCGGATTCTGCGTCTACTACACCTCCGGCAGCACCGGCCGGCCCAAGGCGGCGCTGACCACGCACCGTGCAGTCTTCCGGACGCTGCTGGCACCACGGCACCCACGCGTACGCCCAGGCTTGACCATGCTGTGCGCGGCGGCTCTGCCCTGGGACGCCTTCACCCTCGAACTGTGGTTCCCACTGCTGCACGGCGGCACGGTCGAGCTGCTGGACGGCGACCATCTCGGACCGGCCGAACTACGCCGGGCGATCCGCGCGGGAGTCACCACCGCCTGGCTCACCTCCTCGGTCTTCAACCTGCTGGTGGACGAGGAGATCGACGCGTTCTCCGGCATCGCGGAGGTCCTCACGGGCGGCGAACGACTGTCCCCGCCACATGTCCGACGGTTCCTGCGCCGGCACCCCGAGGTGTCGCTGGCCAACGGGTACGGCCCGGTGGAGACCAGCGTGTTCGTGACGACACACACCATCGTCGACGCCGATTGTGACAATCCTCTGGGCATTCCGGTCGGTCGTCCCCTGCCCGCCACCGAGATCCTCCTGCTGCGCGCCGTCGACGGCGGCGGCTACCGGCAGGCCGGCACGAACGAACCCGGCGAGATCGCCGTGGCCGGCGACGGTCTCGGTCTCGGCTATGTCGGAGCCGCCGCCGAGGACAACGAGCGACGGTTCCCGACCGTACGCGTCGGCGACGGCCCGCCCCGCCGGGTCTACCTGACCGGCGATCTCGGCATCTGGTCCCCGGACGGGAACCTCATGTTCGTCGGGCGCGCCGATCGCCAGGTCAAGATCCGCGGCAATCGGGTGGACCCCGCCGAGGTCGAGGCCGCCGTGCTGGCGCACAGCTCGATCGCCCGGTGCGTGGTTACCGCCGTCGCGCGAGGCACCACGAAAGTGCTCGTGGCGTACGTGGTCGCCCGGCGGGCCGGCGAGGACCCACACCATGACGCCCTGGTCGAGCACCTGGCCGGGACGCTCCCGCAACACCTGGTGCCGTCGCGGATCGTCGGACTGCCGGCCCTGCCGATCGGCCCCACGGGCAAGCTCGACCACGCCGCGCTGCCCCACCCGTTCGCCGAGCGATCCCCCGACCGGCAGCGGGCCGGCGGCGCCGCCACCACCGACGCGTGGACGCTGGCGCGGCTGGCCGGGAAGTTGCTGGGTGTGCCCGACCTGACGCCCGAGCACGACCTGGTGGCGGACGGCCTGGACTCGCTGACCGCGATCCGGCTCGCGCACCAGGCATCGGAGCACCACGGCCTGGACATCGGGGTCAAGGATGTCCTCCGGCTGCGCACACCCTCCGCGATCGTCGCCGCACCCCGGACGACGACCTCCGGCCATGACCTGCCGACTCCGGCCGGATCGCTCGGCCAGAGCCGGACAGCGTTCTGGCTGGACGATCAGATCCGGCCCGAACGCCGGGCCGCGAACCTGGTCGCCTTCGCATACCGCCTCACCGGCCTGCGCGAGGCGGTCGGACTCTCCCGGGCGCTGCGCACGCTCGTCGGCCGGCACGACGCCCTGCACACCGCGATCCAGGAAAACCCCGACGGAGAGCCGGTGCCTGTCCCGCTGCCGGTGACGGCGGCTCTGTCCCTGCGCGTGAAGCCGCCGTCCGACCAGCCCGCGAGCACGGACGTCCAGGGCGTCACGGTTCGGCTGGCCGCGGAGATCGACCTGCACGACGGCCCGCTCCTTGCTGCCGAGATCCACCTCGACCGTCACGGGGCGACCCTGATGCTGGTCGCGCACCACGCCGTCGTCGACGGCCACAGCGAGGTACTGATCGCCGACGAGATCAGCCGGCTGATGAACGGCGAGCACCTGACCGACGTCGCCGCATACCACTCCCTCACAGGGCTGCCGGCGACCACGGGTGCCGATCAGGAAATCTCGGCGTGGGTGGAGCGCCTCTCCCGCACCCACGACGTGCGCTGGCCGACGCCTGGCCCGCGCTCGGGCCGCTACCAGGCGATCCGCTTCGCCCTCGACCCGGCCGGCGCGGCAGCCCTGACCCGGGTCGCCCACCGGCATCAGGTGACCCCGTTCGTCGTTGCCCTCGACACCTTCGCAACAGCCGTACGAGACGCGTCCGGCGCCCGGTCGTTCTGCGTGGGCGTGCCGGACAGCGGACGTGACCTGCCATCCAGCTTCGCGACCATCGGCTGCTTCGTGCACACCCTGGCCGTGCCGTTCGACGACGAGAGCCGGCGGGCGGAGATCCAGGGCACTGCGCAGGCCTGGGACACCGCGCTACGCCACCGCGATGTCGCGCTGCACGACCTGACGGGCCGCTGCCGCACGGGGCCCCGCCGCGGCAGCCGACTGTTCGACGTCCAGTTCGTCTGGCAGAACTACGGCTCGCCGCGCTGGCACATCCGCGGCGTCGACGTCCAGCCGATCGACGTCGAGCCGCTGCAGAGCCAGTGCGATGTGACTCTGGAGTTGTTCCCCGGGCGGGACGTCCTGCGCGGGCGGCTCGCCTTCGACGAGACAGTCGTGCCGCGAACGAGCGCGCAGGAGCTGGTGGAGGCATTCATGACCGGCATCCGACGCATGACCACGCCGACGACCGAAGGCGCCCGATGAACCTGACGCAGATGTCCGTGCCGGCACCCGGTGCAGTCAACGACGACTACGTGCTCACGTCGTCCTGGTACTGCATCGTGCTCGACGGGGCCACCGCCAACGGACTACCCACCGGATGTGTGCACGACGTCGCCTGGTACGTCGCGCGGCTGGCCACACACATCGCCCACCGTCTCGACAGCCGGCCGGACCAGCCGCTGCAGGAGGCACTACGCACCGGCATCGCGGACACGTGCGCCGCCCACGCGCACACCTGCGACCTCACTCTGCCGGACAGCCCCTCCAGCACCGTGTCCATCACCCGGCTGCGCGACGGCCGGATCGACTACCTGGTACTGACCGACTCACCCGTGGTGTTCGAGGACCACACCGCCCAGATCTCGATCGTCGTGGACGACCGCGTCGACCGGCTGCCGGCGTTCGACCGGGAGACACTGAGCCGCTACCGCAACACCGCGGACGGATTCTGGATCGCCTCCACCCGGCCGGAGGCAGCCGATCACGCCCTGACCGGGTCGAAGGCGGTCAGCGACGTGCGCCGCTTCGCGCTGCTGACCGACGGCATCACCCGGCTCGTCGACTACTTCGGGTGGTCCTGGAGGCAGCTGCTCGACCACCTGGACGACAAAGGGCCCCAGGCCACGGTGCACGCGGTACGCCAGGCGGAACGCGCCGCGGCGTCAACCGGGTTCGCCACCAAGACCCATGACGACGCCTCAGTGGTGCTCGCCCGCCTCTGACCCCGTCCGACGACACCCGTAGAGGACAGCCATGCCCCGCATCGAACGCACCTTCACCATGAACGTGGCGCAGCAGCGGAACCTGCGCAACTGGTCCGCGGAGGAGCGACCCGACAAAACCCTGCCGGTGGTCCACACCACGACCGGCAGCTGGACGCCGGCCCAGGTACGGACCGCCGTCGAGGCGCTCGTCCACCGGCATGAGGGCCTGCGCAGCCGGCTGGCGGCCGACGCCACGCACGATGCCTTCCAGCAGGAAGTGCTTGCCGCCGACCACGCCATCGCCCGGCTCAGCTGGACCGTCGAAAAACTGCCGGCCGGGCAGTCTCTCGCAGCGTGGGCCGGATCGCTGCATCCGGCGCGGGTGGACCCCACCGAGCACGCACTGTCGGTCACGACCTGGGCCGACGGTGAGGCGGTGCAGGCGGTCCGGTTGTCCGTCTCGCACGTTTTCGCCGACGCCCTCGCCCAGCAGGTCCTCGTCCGCGAACTCGCAGACCTGCTCGCCGGCCGTCAGCTGTCCCCTGGTCCTGCCCAGGCCGGCGGCTATGCCGCCGAGCCGGCTGCCGCCCGGACACGAGCGAACACCGGCTACTGGCGCGAGGCCCTGCGCGGCGCGCCACGCTCGTGCACCTACTCGGCCGTCGTGCGCCACCGGGTCGAAGCGGTTGCGGTAGCCGAGAAGACGCTCACCACCGAGTTGGCCCGTGAGGTCGGCAAGGCCTGCGGCAGCCTGCGCGTCACCCCGTACGTGCTGTGGGTGACAGCGACCAGTGCCTTGGTCTCCCGGCTGACCGGAACCGACCGGCAGGTGTTCCGGACGACGAACGCCAACCGGTACGACGAACAGGACTTCTCCGTGGTGACCCAGCTGGCCACGGCCGTCTTCTGCCCCGTCGCGGGCCGGCCGTCGGACACCTTCGCCCAGCGGGCCGAGGTCGTCTTCGACGCTGCGCTGTCGGCCTACGAGCGAGGCATGTACGACGTCAACGGCCTCCTCGCCCAGGTGAACGACGTGGTCAGCCGGCGCGGGGCGATCTTCCAACCGGCTTTCGAGGTCAACTACGTCGCTTCCGACGTCTCCGGTCCGACGATCGACGCCGCGGACCGCGACGACACCCGGCAGTGGCAGGAAGACGTCCGCATCGACCCACCGTCGGCCAAGGCCGACCTGGCGGTATCCGTCTGGCAGGAACAGGACGTGATCTCGCTGCGCGTGTCGGCCCGGCGGCCGGTCACGTCCCGCCGGGCGGTCGGGGATGTGCTGGGGGATCTGCTCCTGATCCTCCGCCTGCTCTGCGCCGATCCCGAGCTGGCCGTTCGTTCGGCTCCGGTGGCCCGGCTCACCGAGGACAGGCTGCTCTGGCGTGGCCACCACAGCGGGACGGCCGTCGATGTCGTGGCGGTGGAGAACATGCTGCGTGAGCTGCCCGGCGTCAACGCCTGCCGGGTGGAGACCGACGTCGAGCCGGGCAGGCTACGCGCCCACGTGTCCGTGGTTGCTCCGCAGCCGGCGGCCACCCTGAGGTCGCTGTGCGAAGAGCGACAGCCGTGGCTGTCCGGCACAGTGGTGCCTGACGACATCGTCGTGGTGACCGCGGCGCCGGCCGCCTCAGAGCAACGGCAGGAAGTCGTAGTGCAGGACGGCGCCGGCGTGGGCAGCGAGCACTCTCAGGGCCCCGGCATGGGTGACCCTGGCATTGCCGCTGACCAGGTGCAGCCCCAGACCGTCCTCCATGGCCAGCAGTGACGTGGCGATCTCGCGGGTCGACAGCTGCGGGGAGAAGTCCCCGGTGTCCATGCCCGCCGTGATCAGCGACTCGAAGAGCATCACCTCGCGGTCCCACAGAGACGTCATGAGCGACGCATGCTGCTTGCTGCGCAGCGCGAGGCCGTGCAGTTCGTAGAGCACCCGGCACACCTGGTCGTCCGGGCCGGCCGGAAGCCCGGACCGGAACGCGCCCAGGATCCGGTGCGGCGGCCCTTTGACGTCGGCCACCGCGGCCATGCGCTGTTCGACATAGCGGTCCACGAGATCCTGGTGCAGGTCATAGACCAGATCCTTGGTCTCCGGGTAGTGGTACAGCACCGAACCGGGCGACACCGCGGCGTGCGCGGCGATGTCGCGAATGGTCAGCCGGGACAGGCTCAGCTCCGCGATGGCCGCCTCGGCGGCACGGATGAGGTTCTGCTTACGCTGGGCGGAACGTGCGCGCGGCGGCATATCGAAACGTCCTCCTGAAGAGTGACCGCTCCGCATCGAGCGGTCACGGCAGCGTGCATGACGGTACGCCGCTCAGCAGCAGCGTATGGGATCTGCCGCCGGTTGCGTCAACGCCGGCCGGCAGCCGCGCCCCGGCGAGGCCGTTCAGCCCCCGGTGTCCTGGCTTTGTTTGATCAGGACATCAGATTTTTCACTCATCAGGACTTCTTGCTTCCTTGAACGGGGCGCCTCAGCTTGACAGCCTCACATTGATTCTGAACACTTGTGCAAACTTTGGCGATGCAGCTCCGTCGGCCGCTCCACTCGAAGACGCTGCACCCACCCACGCGCGTGCCCGGCGACTTCGCCGTAGCCGCCTCGACGACACGCGAGGAAGACGATGACGATCATCGAGTCCATCCCGGTACTGGACTGGGCGACAGCGCCGGAAGCCGAACGCAACCGGGTCCTGCGGCGCGGGGACTCCCCCGGCCCGCTCACGCTGCCCACCGCGCTGCGAGAGAACATCGCCGACCTCATTGAAGACGTCCGCAAACGCGGCGACGACGCGCTCGTCGACGCGCTGCGACGATTCGACGGCGTCGACGTCACATCGTCCGAGCTGCGCGTCAGCCGTAGCGAGACCGACCACGCCTGCGCGGTGCTCTCCCCCGCAGTCAAGGAGGCGATCCGGGTCAGCATCGCCCAGGTTCGCGCGTTCAACGAAATCGTCCGGGAACGGCACTTCTGGAGTGCCGAGCGCGACGGTGTCCGCATCGGCGAGACGGCTGCACCGATGCGGCGGGTAGGTCTGTTCGTACCGTCCGGCAAGGGGTCCTTCCCGTCGGTGCTGGTCCAGATCGCGGTGCCCGCCGTTGTCGCCGGCGTGGAGGAGATCGTGGTGATGGTGCCTCCCACCCCAGGCACCGGTGGCGCGATCGACCCTGCTGTGCTCTTCGCCGCCGCGGAACTCGGCATCACCGAGGTCTACCGCTGCAACGGGCCCGCCGGCATCGGAGCACTGGCCCACGGCACCGCCACCATCGCCCGCGTCGACAAGATCGTCGGTCCCGGAAGCCCCGCCGTCGTCGCCGCGCAGCTGGAAGCACAGCGTGCCGGCTGCCTGATCGAGGTCGGCTACGGCCCCAGCGACTCCCTGATCATCAGTGACGCCGGCGCGGACCCCGGGCTGCTCGCCGCCGACCTGCTCAACGAAGCGGAACACGGCGCCGACTCCTCGGCCGTGCTCATCGGCCTCGACGCCGCCGTCCTGGCCGCCGCCGCCACCGAGGTCGTCCGCCAGCTCCAGGAGCTGCCGGAACCGCGGCGGGGCTACGCCTGGACGTCGATCACCCGCAACGGCGGCATCATCCGGGTCGACACCATTGCCCAGGCGATCGCGATCGCCAACAATTACGCGCCCGAACACGTGCAGCTCGCCGTCGCCGACCCGGACCGCCACGTGAGCGCCATGGCCCATGCCGGAACGATCCTGCTGGGTCAGTGGACGCCGTTCGCGGCGTCGAACTTCGCCATCGGCACGCCCGCCACGCTACCGACGTCGGGGTTCGCGCGAACCTGCAGTGGCGTGACGGCGGCGACGTATCTCACCCGGACCGCCGTGGCCGGCCTCACCCGGCAGGCGTTCGAACGCCTGGCCCCGACCATCACCGCATTCGCCGTCCACGAAGGCTTCCCGGCGCATGCGGCGACCGTCACCGCACGCGCCGGCGTGACCGCCTGACGGACAGCTGATGCTTTCCGCCTACCGGCATCTGTTCGCGACTCCCGGCGCGATCGGCTTCTCCGCCGCGGGATTCGTTGCCCGCATCCCGGTTTCCATGACCGGCATCGGGATCGTCACGATGATCGCCGTCACCCGCGGCTCGTACGCCCTGGCCGGAGCCGCCGCCGCGGCGCTGGCCCTGGCCGGAGGCGTCTTCGGTCCCGTCGTCGCGCGGTGGATCGACCGGCACGGCCAACGCCGGGTGGCGCTCCCCGCCGCGGCGGCAGCGATTCTCGCCATGATCGCCGTCATCGTGTGCAACCGGACAAACGCGCCCAGCTGGGCACTGTTGGCCGCCGCGGCAGTCTGTGGCGTCGCGCCCAACGTCGGCGCGATGGTCCGGACCCGCTGGGCCGCCGCCTGCCGGGACCAGCCCGGCCAGTTGCACATCGCATACAGCCTCGAAGCGGTCCTCGACGAACTCTGCTTCGTGGTCGGGCCGATCCTGTCCATCACACTGGCGACGGTGGTGTTTCCCGAGGCAGGGGTGCTCTTGTCCACCTTGCTGCTGGGCGCCGGCGTCGTTGCGCTGACCGCGCAGCGCAGCACCGAACCCGCCATCAGCACGGGCACACCCGCCGGTGGCGGAGCAGTGTTCCTGGTGACCGGCCTACCCGTGATCATCATCTCGATGCTGGCCACCGGGGTCATCTTCGGGTCGCTCGAGGTGGTCACTCTGGCATTCGGTGAAGACCGCGGCAACACCGTCGCCGCCAGCTGGGCCCTGGCCGCCTTCGCCGTCGGTTCGGCAATCTCCGGCATCGTGTTCGGCGCCCGCCGGCTGACCTCGGCACTCAGCACCCGGTTCGTTCTCTGCCTCGCCCTGCTCGAACTGACCATGCTCCCGCTGCTGCTGGTCGGTGACATGCTCACGGTGACGCTCGCGCTGTTGCTGGCCGGGACGGCGGTCGCCCCGACCCTGGCCACAACCTCGGCGCTGATCCAGTCCACGGTCCCGGAGCAGCGTCTCAACGAAGGACTCACCTGGATGACGACCGGCCTCACCGCCGGCGTCGCCGCGGGATCCTCCGTCAGCGGCATGGTCGTCGACTGGCACGGCCCCTCCACCGGCTATGTCGTGCCCCTGATCGCCGGCGCCGCCGGCCTCCTCATCGCCGTGCTGGGCTTGTCGCAACTGCGGGCGAAACGCCCGGCCATGACCGTCAGCACACCGTGACCGGCCCCTACCTCCTCATCCCGGCGGGCCGCTGGCCGCTGCGGTCTCCCAAGTTGAACAAAGAATCAAAGAAATCTCGACAGTGGCCTGTCGTGGTGCTGATTTAACAGTTGACCGCTTCTAGAAACTTTGCGACTGTGTTCAAAGTTACGGATCTCGATGTACGGGGACCGGATTCTTGGGGAGATCACAGTGAGCCAGCCGAGCCACACCGACGCGCCGCGGTACTTCCTCTTCTCACCCTCGTCGTCGTATCCGGAACCGATCGCCTGCCTCCTGGACGGCCGGGCCCGGTGCGTCCACGTCTGGAGCAACGCGACAGATCAGCTCGATCCCGCCACGAACCCACCGACCTACCTTCGCGGGTGGAACCATGTCGAGCTGGCTCCGGACGGCGGCCTGTTCGTCACCGTGCCCCGGCGATCCCTGCTCAAGCTCGACCGCGAGTCCCGGATCATCTGGCGGGCAGCGATCGCCGCGCACCACGACGTCGACGTCGACGCGGGCGGCATGGTCCACGTCCTTGCCCAGCAGCCACGCCTGGTCCCATGGGGAGGGACCGAGCATGTGATCCTCGACGACACGGTGACCGTCCTGGACCCGGACGGGCAGCCGGTCGCGGTGCACTCCCTCTACGAACTGCTCGTCACCCGACCGGAACTGCGGCACCTGATCGACAACGAGATCGCCTATCGCCGCAACGGAGAAGGTGTCAGCACCCCGTCACCGGGCTCCCGAGCTCCGGGCGCCGAGATGTTCGCCGAGATCGGTGCCCTCGACCGGTTCACCGCCCTGCGCCACCTCCATGAACTGACCGGATGGCCGTGTGACGTCTTGCACGCCAATGCCCTCGAGGTGCTGCAAGAGCACCCTCAAGGCCTCTGGCAGGCCGGCGACGTGCTGGTCTCGGTGCGCAATCTCAACCTGATCGCCGTGTTGTCCCTGGAGACGGCGCAGGTGCGATGGTGGTGGGGCCCCGGCCACGTGTCGCGCCAGCACCAGCCCTCGATGCTGCCCAACGGGAACATCCTCGTCTTCGACAACGGATACGCGATCGGTCGTTCCCGCGTCCTGGAGCTCGACCCGGTGACGCGGTCCATCGTCTGGCAGTACGGCACGCGGCCCGGCGAGTCGTTCTTCTCCCCCGTCGCGGGCGGCTCGGAGCTGCTGGACAACGGCAACGTCCTGATCACCGACGCCCGCGCCGGACGCGCGATCGAGATCACCAGAGCTGGTGGCGTCGTCGGCGAGACCGTGGTGGAACGCATGAGCTCGCAGCACAGCACATCGCAGGTCGGGATCTACCGGATGTCCGCCGTGCCGGCCGGCCGGGTCGCCGACGCCGGGCTCGCCGGCCGGCCCGACCTGGCACACCGTCTGGCGCACGAGCGGGGCCTACGAT
>NZ_JBEZGQ010000066.1:0-17022 GCF_040650095.1 Actinoplanes sp. NPDC048791
CCACGGCGGCTCGCGGTCCCTGCTCGCCGCCGGACGCACGGCGGCCTGGAACGGCCCCGGCCAGGCGGTGGCGTCGAAACTGACCAACGGCAGGACCTACACCACCGCCGTGTGGGCCCGCGCCCAGAGCGGTACGGCGACCGTCAAGACCACGCTGGCCGTCACGGCGAACGGCACCACGAACTACGTGCGGCTCACGCCGGACGGCGCGATCAACGCCAACGGCTGGACGCTGCTGACCGGCACGGCAACCGTTTCCTGGTCGGGCACCGTCTCCGCCGCCACCCTCTACGTCGAGACCACCTCCGGGACGACGCCGTTCCTGGTCGACGACGTGTCGCTGCAGTGATCCGGCCGGACGTTTCCTTGAGGAGTGCCGTGAGACCCACATCCGTACCGTCTGCAACCGGCCGGCCGCGCCGCGGCATCGCCTGGATCACCGCCCTGCTGTGCGCCCTGGCGCTGGTGCCGGCGGTCGCCGGCCCGGCCCGGGCGGACAACCCGATCGTGCAGACCATCTACACCGCCGACCCGGCCCCGCTGGTCCACAACGGCCGGGTGTACCTCTACACCGGACACGACGAGGACGCCTCGACGTGGTTCACCATGCGCGAGTGGCGGGTCTACTCCTCGGCCGACATGGTGAACTGGACCGACCACGGTTCGCCGATGAGCCTGGCCACCTTCAGCTGGGCCAGCAAGGACGCGTGGGCCGGTCAGGTCATCGCCCGCAACGGCAAGTTCTACTGGTACGTGCCCGTCACCAACCGGGCCACCGGCCGGATGGCCATCGGGGTCGGCGTGTCGAACAGCCCCACCGGCCCCTTCACCGACGCCATCGGCCGGCCGCTGGTGGAGAACGGTGAGATCGACCCCACCGTCTTCATCGACGACGACGGGCAGGCGTACCTGTACTGGGGTAACCCGAACCTCTGGTACGTGCGTCTGAACGCCGACATGACCTCGTACTCCGGCAGTGCGACCCAGATCCCGCTGACCACCGCCGGATTCGGTGCCCGTCCCGGTAATGTCGCGAACCGGCCCACCCTGTACGAGGAAGGGCCCTGGGTCTACAAGCGCAACGGGATCTACTACAACGTCTTCGCCGCGCAGTGCTGCTCCGAGTTCATCGGCTACTCGACCGCCCCCGGGCCGACCGGGCCGTGGACCTACCGCGGCACCGTCATGCCCACCCAGGGCAGCAGCTTCACCAACCACGCCGGCGTCATCGACTTCAACGGCAACTCGTACTTCTTCTACCACAACGGCGCGTTGCCGGGCGGTGGTGGCTTCACGCGTTCGGTCGCCGTGGAACGGTTCACCTACCGCGCCGACGGCACGATCCCGACCATGTCCATGACGACGGCCGGCCCGCCGCAGATCGCCCCGGTGGACCCGTACGTGCGCCAGGAGGCGGAGACCATCGCGTGGTCGTCCGGCGTCGAGACCGAACCGTCCAGCGAGGGCGGGATGAACGTCGCCAACATCGAGAACCGCGACTACGT
Organism: Actinoplanes sp. NPDC048791; assembly: GCF_040650095.1. Taxonomy (NCBI): domain Bacteria; kingdom Bacillati; phylum Actinomycetota; class Actinomycetes; order Micromonosporales; family Micromonosporaceae; genus Actinoplanes; species Actinoplanes sp. NPDC048791. Next base: position 1,506 of record NZ_JBEZGQ010000066.1, read on the forward strand.
CAAGGTCAAGGGGGTCGCCTTCGGCAACGGCGCCACGTCGTTCACCGCCCGGGTGGCTTCCGCGACCAGCGGTGGGCGCATCGAGGTGCGCCTGGGCAGTCCGACCGGCACCCTGGCCGGAACCTGCACTGCCCCGGGCACCGGCGGCTGGCAGGCCTGGACCACGGTCAACTGCGGCGTGAGCGGCGCGACCGGCACCCAGGACCTCTACCTGGTCCTCACCGGTGGCAGCGGTTTTCTCCTGAACCTGAACTGGTGGCAGTTCACCTCAACCTCCACCGGGGGCGGCGGGAACGTGCTCACCAATCCGGGCCTGGAGGACGGCACCACCGGCTGGCAGCCGCACGGCAGCGGCACGCTCGCGGCCGGCACCGGCGTCGTGCGCAGCGGCACCCGGGCGCTCACCGTCACCGGCCGCACCGGGGCGTGGAACGGTCCGGGCCAGGACGTGACCTCCCGGCTGACCAACGGCAAGGCGTACGCGACCGAGGTGTGGGTGCGGTCGACGAGCGGCACACCCAGCGCGAAGGCGACCCTGGCGCTGACGGCCAACGGGACCACGAGCTACGTCCAGCTCACCCCGGCCACCACGGTGAACACGGGCGGCTGGACGCTGCTGTCCGGCACGGCGAACGTGTCCTGGACCGGGACGTTGTCGCAGGCCACGTTCTTCGTCGAGACCATGGCGGGCACCGACGGCTTCACCATCGACGACGTCTCGTTCCGGTAAACGGCGGTAGCGCCGGGCTTGCTATGCAACGAGTTGCATAGCAGGATGCTCTGGCATGGCCCTCGAGCACGCGATCCTGGTCTCCCTGCTGGAGCAGCCGGGGTCCGGATACGAGCTGGCCCGGCGCTTCGAACGGTCCATCGGCCGGTTCTGGACCGCGACGCACCAGCAGATCTACCGCGTCCTCAAGCGGATGGAGGCGGACGGCTGGGTCGTCGCGGAAGAGATCGGGCAGGGCGGCCGGCCTGACAAGCGGTGCTACTCCGTGGCCGCGTCAGGTCGAGCCGCCCTGACCTCGTGGCTGCGCGCTCCCGTGCAGCCCGAGGCGGTCCGGCACGAGCTGGCCGTCAAGATCCGCGGCGCCGCCTTCGACGACGCCGGCGGCCGGGCGACCCTGATCGCCGAGGTCGAGCGCTACCGGGTGACCCACGAAGCCACTCTGCGGCGCTATCTGACCGGCGAGCGCCGGGATTTCCCCGACACCGCGACCCTCGACGTGGGCCAGCGGCTGCAGCACACCGTGCTGCGCGGCGGCATCGCGTACGAGCGGATGGTGCTGGACTGGCTCGACGACGTCCTCGACACCCTGCGCGGCCTCGACCGCTGACCCCGCCCACCGAGAAAGGGGACGCCGCCATGGCCGACTCGCTGCTGTTCAACCCGACCACGTACGACCCGGCGCAGTTCGATCCCGAGACCCGCCGGCTGCTGCGCGCCACCGTGGAGTTCTTCGAGAGCCGGGGCAAGCGGGCGCTGATCGACAGCTACATCGATCGGGCCTGGTACGGCGACTTCCTGGACTTCGCCGCCAAGGAGGGCCTGTTCGCCACGTTCCTCACCCCGGCGGCCGACGGCGACGGCGCTCCGGACAAGCGCTGGGACACCGCCCGCAACGCCGCCCTCAGCGAGATCCTCGGCTTCTACGGCCTCGGCTACTGGTACACCTGGCAGGTGACCGTGCTGGGTCTCGGCCCGGTGTGGCAGAGCGCCAACGCCACCGCCCGCGCCCACACCGCCCAGCTGCTCGCCGACGGGCACGTGATGGCGTTCGGCCTGTCCGAGCGCGGGCACGGCGCCGACATCTACGCCACCGACATGATCCTCACCCCGGACGGCGCGGGCGGCTTCCGGGCGGACGGCACGAAGTACTACATCGGCAACGGCAACGTCGCCGGCCTGGTCTCGGTCTTCGGCCGCCGCGGCGACGTCGAGGGGCCCGACGGGTACGTTTTCTTCGCCGCCGACAGCCGGCACCCCGCGTACCACCTGGTCAAGAACGTGGTGAACGGGCAGATGTTCGTCAGCGAGTTCCGCCTCGAGGACTACCCCGTACGCGAGCGGGACGTGCTGCACACCGGCCGGGCCGCCTTCGACGCCGCGCTCAACACCGTCAACGTCGGCAAGTTCAACCTGTGCACCGCCGCCATCGGCATCTGCGAGCACGCCATGTACGAGGCGGTGACCCACGCCCACCGGCGGGTGCTCTACGGCAAGCCGGTCACCGCCTTCCCGCACGTGCGGCGGGAGCTCACCGACGCGTACGTGCGGCTGGTGGCGATGAAGCTGTTCAGCGACCGCGCGGTCGACTATCTGCGCTCGGCCGGCCCCGAGGACCGCCGGTACCTGCTGTTCAACCCGATGACCAAGATGAAGGTCACCACCGAGGGCGAGAAGGTCATCGACCTGCTCTGGGACGTGATCGCGGCCAAGGGCTTCGAGGCGGACACCTACTTCGACAAGGCGGCCAAGGACATCCGCGGCCTGCCCAAGCTCGAGGGCACCGTTCATGTGAACCTCGCCCTGATCCTCAAGTTCATGCCGAACTACCTGTTCCACCCGGCCGGCTTCGAGCCCGTACCGCCGCGCCACGATGCCGCCGACGACGAGTTCCTGTTCCGCCAGGGCCCGGCCCGCGGTCTGGGCTCGATCCGTTTCCACGACTGGCGCATCGCCTACGACGCCCACGCCTGGCTGCCCAACGTCGCCCGGTTCCGGGAGCAGGCCGACGGGCTGTGCGCGCTGCTGCGCGCCCACGCCCCCGACGAGGGCCAGCAGGGTGACCTGGACTTCCTGCTCGCGCTGGGTCAGCTGTTCGCGCTGGTGGTCTACGGCCAGCTGATCCTGGAGCAGGCCGGCCTGACCGGTCTCGACAGCGGGCTGCTGGACGAGATGTTCGCGATCCTGGTCCAGGACTTCTCTGCGTACGCGACCGAGCTGGCCGGCAAGGCGGCCACCACCGAGGAGCAGGCCGCCTGGGCACTGGCCCACATCCGCCGTCCGGTGTGGGACGCCGCCCGTACCGCCGCGGTGTGGCAGGACGTGGTCGCCCTCTGCGACGCGTACGAGATGCGGCCCTAACCGAAGATCGAGGTGACCCACTCGGGGTGGTCGATGAACGGGTTGCGGTTGCGCTGGTAGCTGCTGTAGATGAGCTCGTTGCGGCGCTTCTCGAAGGCGTCCGGCGGGTCCTGCAGGTTCCACTGCCGCAGCGCGGAGAGCCGGCCCAGCCGCGGCGCGGTGCCGCTGCCGGTCGCGTCGTCCACCTCGAGGTCGGGCCACGAGTCGCCGCCCTCGTAACGCACCGCCATGTAGAAGATCATGCGGGCGACGTCGCCCCTGACCGCCGCCCGCGGCTCCCACGAGTCGGCGTCGGTACGGTTGCCCGGGGCGTCGGAGACCGCGGTGCCACCGTTGTCGAAGTCCTTGTTGTCGCGCTCGGAGTTGACCCGTACGTCTTCGGGCCGCAAGTGATGCAGATCCGTGCCCGGACCAGCGGCCGTGCCGAAGTCGCCGTGGGATTTGGCCCAGACGTGCTCGCGGTTCCAGTCCCCGGCGTCGCCGCCGTTGAGCGACTTCGACCGGCTGGTGCCGGAGTAGAGCAGAATGACGTTCGCCGAGTTCGCCGGGTCCTGATCGGTGGCCTTGAGCGCGTTCCAGACCGCGTCGTACGACAGCGTGGTGACGCCGCTGGAGATGATGGTGTGCAGCGCGTTCTTGAGACTCTCGCCGGACTTGCCGGCCGCGGCGGCGTAGTAGGCGCTCGTGGAACCGGTCGGCGTCGGGGTCGGCCCGGTCGGCGTCGGCGTGGGTGTGCTGCCGCCGACGGTCATCGCGGACGGGGACTTGAGGCCCGGATGCGTGAAGTAGGCGGTCAGCGTGCCGGTGACGGTGACCGGGTCGCGGAGCAGGCCGGGGTTCGCCCGCAGCCCGAAGGTGGCTCGGTAGGCGCTGGTGACCTGCACGTACAGCATGTCGCCGGGGTCGGTCTCGCTGCTGCTGTCAGCGATGGCGATGGCCGTGTCACCGGTGAAGTTAGCGAAGAGCACCGTGTTGGTGGCGGTGGGCTGGCCGACGACGTACCCGCGGACCGTGCCGGTGCCGCTCTGAGTGCTGATGGCCTGGGCGACCGTCAGGGTGGCGGCGGCCGTCGGCAGCATCCCGGCGGGCACCCGGATCATCGTGACGACCAGCGCGAGCACGGCGAGAACGGCGGGCATCATGAGCGCCGCGGCGCGCCGACGCGACATCAGTCCGGACATGTGCACTCCGCTCAGCAGGCCACATCGACGTTGATCAGAGTATGGCCGAGCGGACCGCCCGCGGGGACATACCAGCATCGTCATACGTGCGGCACCGGCGTAGCAGCCGAACCGGTCAGGTGCCCCGGATGGTGAAGGTCGCCGACGTGCTGCCGGCGTGGCGGTCGTCGCCCGGGACATACACCCGGTACGAGTACGTGGCGACGCCCGGCGGGGTCGCCACCAGGGTGAAACGGGAGGTGGACCGGGTGGTGCCGGTGCCCACGGTGCGCCACTCGGTGCCGTACAGCCGTTGCAGCTGGACGTTCTGGCCCGGAACCGCCGGGACCACCTGGCCGTTGACGTTGACGTTCGTGCCGGCCGGCACAGACGCGCTGGCCGGCGTCGCGCTGACGACGAACTTGTACCGCGCGACGCCGTTGGTGAAGCCGATCCGGGTGGACCACTGCCCCGGCACGTTGGGGCCGGCCACCCAGGCGCAGGTGATGAAGTCGTAGATCTGGCCGGCCGGGTACACCCGCCGGTAGCGGCCGTCGCTGTCGGTGTAGCCGTCGGGCCTGGAGATCACGTCCTCGACACAGGTGTTGTCCTCGCCCAGCACGACCGGCAGATTACGCATCGGCTCACCGGTGCCCTTGTCGGTCACCCGCACCGTCGCGGTCAAGGCGGCGTTCGGCAGCACCGGGTCAGGACTGAATGTCAGGGCGACCACCGGGGTGTGTGAACTGCGCACGGTGACTGCCGGAACGTCGATGACGGTGCTCGGATCGACGACCAGACGGTTGCCGGCGTCGTCCTGGGCGAACACCTTGACCGGCCGTTCCGTGGCAGCCCAGTCGGAGGTGACGGCCACGACGCCGGTCCACACCCCGTTGCGCGGGGTGCCGGTGCCGGGCACCAGACCGACCGGAACCAGCTGGCTGCCGAACAGCAGGGACGGGGTGGGACCGGTGCCCATGGCCTGATCGTCGAAGGACGCCACGCCGACATCGTCGGTGAGCCCCACGTTGACGGTGAGCAGCTGCACCTCGTCGCCCTTGACGTCGATCGACTCCCGGGACAACGTGATCGAGGTGAGCGCCGGCGCGGTCGTGTCGGCGGCGGCCACGGCGGCGGATGCCGGTGCACCGGCCAGCACCAGCGCAACACCGGCCACTATGGACAACCTACGTCGAGATGCGTTCATGATTCCCCCGTTCAACCGCACATCGCCCAGGTCAAGGCTAGGCGAACATCGGCCTCCCGTGGGGGCACCCGGTCAGCCGCCGGTGATCGACCAGTGCCACGGCTCGGACGGCAGGTTCACGAAGCCGTACTTGGCGGCATGCCCGACCAGCCACCGGAAGCCCGGGCTCGCCGCATTCAGCGACCGACCGCCGGCGGTGATGTCGACGGCCAGGCCCAACTCGTGCAGAGACCGGCCCGGGATCGCCGTCGGCACCCGGCACGAGGAGGCCGGCGCGGTCCAGACGTCGGGGCAGCCGTTGATCGTGCGCAGCTCGATCTGGCGCTGCTTGGTGCGGAAGCCGCCGCCGGAGAGCAGCACGCCGTCCGCCTTCGCGTCGGCCATCATCCGCCGGAACGCGAACGCGACGTTCTTGTGCACGGTGATGCCGTTGACCGACGTGGTGTCGGCGACGGAGAAGCGCGCCCGGACCTCGGTGACGACCGTGCGGCTCAGTGCCGCGGCCTCGCGGGCCAGCTCGGCCGACTTGTCGAGCGCGATGAGCTTCTGCTGGTTGGTCCGGACCGTGGCGGACGCGGACTGCCACGAGGTGATCGCCTTGTCGAGGCCGACGGTGGCGGTGCGGGCCGCGGCCTGGGCCTTCTTCAGCTCGGTGGCGGCCAGGGACGCCTCCGCGCGGCGGGTGGTCACCGTCTTGGCCGCGGCGGCGATGGCGTTCTTCGCCCCGGTCACCGCCGCGCCGGCGCGCGGGCGCTGCAGCGACACCACGGTGAGCGTGTTTCTCGCGCTGGTCAGGGCCTCCCCCGCGACCGCATATCGGGTACGGGCGGCAGCGTCAGCGGTGACGGCCGTGGTGAGCCGGGTCTGAGCGGAGGTTTGCGTGACCTTGCCCTTGCTCACCTGAACTGCCCGCGCCGCGAGGGTGGCCCGCTGAGCCGCGAGCGTCTTGCGCAGCTGCACGTACTTCGGGCTGGGCGTGAGGCTGTGGTACATCAGCGACGACCAGCTCTGCGCGACGCGCGGTGCGGTGGCCGATGCGGGGCTGGGCACGCCGGCCACGGTCAGGGCCACGACGAGGGCGGCGAGGATCGCCGCGGCTCGCGAGCGCAGGATGCGGGCCGGCCGCGGATCGTGCCGGAATTGCTGTCGGGTCGTCATCTGGGGTGCGCTCCTCGGCCTCATGCGGTCAGGGCGGGCGGAGGCAGGCGTCAACCTCCGGGAAGTGGTCTCCAGACGACTCTCGTGCCCCACAGGTGCAGCCGCGGCTCGGTGCCGGAGCGGACAGGTTGCCGGCGGACCGGGCCGGGTCTACTGCCCGGCGGCCGAGGGGGCGAGCAGAGCGCGGGCGGCCTGCACGGCCCGGGCGGCGATCGCGTCGACGGTGCCGGCGTTGCGGGCGAAGAAACCGTCGGCGAACAGTGAGGCGTAGCCGTGGGCCACAGCGATCGTCGCCTCCACGAGCAGGACGTCCTCCTCGTACGAGGGTGCGTCCGTCGCGGTGGCCAGGTCGAACAGCGTGGTCATCAGGGCCCGGGTCTGCTCGCGGCGGGCGTCGTCGGGGACCCGGTAGAGGTCGGCGGCGTAGATGACGTGGAAGCCGGCGCCGGTGCGGACGACGTACCGGACGTAGGCGCCCGCCACCGCGGCCAGGCGGTCGGCCGGGTCGGTGCCGGCCCCGTCCGCGGCGGCGGTGATCGCGGCCCGCAGGTCGCGGGCGGCGGTGGCCGAGATCGCGCTGAGCAGGTGGCCGCGGTCCGGGAAGTGCCGGTACGGCGCCGCGGAGCTGACACCCAGCCGGCGGGCGACCGCGGCGACCGAGAAGCGCTGCAGGCCGCACTCGGCGAGCAGGTCGAAGCTGGCCTCGATCAGCGCGGCCCGCAGGTCGCCGTGGTGGTACTTGCGGACCGCCGACACACCCGCCCCCTGGCTTGCCATCGAGTAAGAGGGCTCTTACATTAGCAAGTGATAGCCCTCTTACATGGCGGAGGCACTGTGAGCATCCGGCTCGGGTACCAGATTCCGAACTTCACCTATCCCGGCGTCCCGGTCGAGGACACCTTCGGCACGGTCGCCGCGCAGGCCCGGGAGGCCGAGGCGGCGGGCTTCGACACGGTGCTGGTGATGGACCACTTCTATCAGCTGCCCGGCATCGGCGCGCCGGAGAACGCGATGCTGGAGGCGTACACGACGCTCGGCGCCCTCGCGTCGCTCACCTCGACGGTTCAGCTGTCCACATTGGTCACCGGCAACACGTACCGCAACCCCGCCCTGCTGGCCAAGACCGTGACCACCCTCGACGTGGTCTCCCGGGGCCGGGCCATCCTGGGCATCGGCGCCGGCTGGTTCGAGCGTGAGCACCACGACTACGGCTTCGAGTTCGGCACCTTCGGCCAGCGCTTCGAACGGCTGGAGGAGGCGCTGACCATCATCGCGCCGATGCTCAAGGGTGAGCCGGCATCGCTGGACGGCAAGTGGTACACGGCGCGGGGCGCGATGAACAACCCGCGGGTGCGCCCGACCGTGCCCATCATGCTCGGCGGCAGCGGTGAGCAGAAGACGTTCCGGCTGGCCGCGCGCTTCGCCGACCACATGAACATCATCTGCGACGTCGAGGACCTGCCCCGCAAGGTCACCGTCCTGCGGCAGCGGTGCGAGGAGATCGGCCGCGACCCGGCCACCCTGGCGACCAGCTACCTGTGCATGGGCATGGTCGGCGAGACCGAGCAGGAGGTTAAGGAGCTCGGCGAGACCGTGCCCGAGGACCGCCGCAACCGGGCCTTCCTCGGCACCCCCGAGCAGGTCGCCGACCAGCTGCGGGAGAAGGTACTCGGGGCCGGGATCGACGGGATCACCATCAACCTGATCCGCAACGGTCACCGTCCGGGTGTCGTCTCCGCGGTCGGCGACGCACTCAAGCCACTCGTCGCGGCCTGACCGTAACAACCGGGGCCGTCGGCTCAGCCCAGGATGAGCATGCGCAGGATCGCGGCAACCCCCACCACGACGATCAGCGCCCGCATCAGCCAGGGCGGCAGCCGGCGGCCGAACCGCGCACCGACCACGCCGCCGACGGTCGCGCCGGCCGCGATCAGCAGCACGACCTTCCAGTCGACGGACTCCGGCGAGACGAGCAGGAAGGTCACGGCGGCGACCGCGTTCACGGCGGTGGTGAGCAGATTCTTGAGCCCGGTGATGGACTGGATACCTTCGGCGGTGAGCACGCTCATCAGACCGACGAGCAGCACGCCCTGCGCGGCACCGAAGTAGCCGCCGTAGATGCCCAGCACGTAGACGCCGATGAGCACGGCCGTCAGCCGTCGCGGGGTGAGGGTCGCCAGGCTCCCGTCGTCCGTGCCGGCATCTCGGCCGCGGGCTGCGCGCCGCTGCAGAGCTGGTCCCCACACCACCATGACCAGGCCGACGGCGATCAGGACGGGCACGATCGCCTGGAACGCGTCGTCCGGCAGGACCAGCAGCAGGACGGCGCCGGTGATCCCGCCGAACACTGACGCGGGGAGCAGTTTGAGCAGCTCTCGGCGCCGGCCGGCGAGTTCACGCCGGTAGCCGAACGTGCCGGTGATGCCCCCGCCGACCAGGCCGATGTTGTTGGACACGTTGGCGACCAGCGGTGGGTAGCCGAACAGCAGCAGCGTCGGGAAGGTCACCAGGGTTCCGGAGCCGACCACCACGTTGATCATTCCTGCCCAGAATCCGGCGGCCAGGATCGCCAGTGTCTCCACCACATCGACCATGATCCCGCGGATCAGGTCGAACGCCTCGGTCGTGGGCCGGCGGTGGAAGAGATCGGCTCGCCGGCAGCCGTGGTCTGCGAACCGTCGCGCTCCCCTGTGGCGGCCGCCTGCGTACCGTCGCGCTCCCCCGTGGTGGCAGCCTGCGTAGCGTCGCGCTCCCCCGTGGCGGCAGCCTGCGTAGCGTCGCGCTCGCCGGCCGGTAGCCGGAGCGTGAAGCACGCGCCGGTGGGATTCCGCGGGCGGTAGGTGATGGTCCCGCCGTTGGCGTGGGCGAGTTGCCGCACGATGTACAGGCCGAGGCCGGTCCCCTTCTGGGCGCTAGCGCTGCCGGTGCCGGCCCGGGTGAAGCGGTCGAACAGTTGCGGCACGAACTCTTCAGGCACACCTTCACCTGAATCGAGGACCTCGATGCAAGCCTCGCCGGTGTGCTCGGTCGCGCGGACCACGACCGGCGGACTGCCGTACTTCAGCCCGTTGGAGATGAGATTGACCAGGATCTGCTGCAGCTGCCGGGGATCGCACCGCACGGTCAGCCCCGGGACCGCCTCGGCGGTGACGTCCCGGCGCTGGTCGGGCAGCAGGTGAGTGAGCGCGTCGGCGACAGCGGCCCCGGCGTCGAGGACGGTGGGACGCGAGAGCAGAGTGTCGGCGTCCACCTGGGTGAGGGTGAGGATCTCCTCGACGTACCCGCTCATGCTCGCCGCCGTCGCGGCGATCCGGTCGAGGTCGTGCCGCCGGGTCTTGTCGTCCTGCTCGTCCCACTCGTCCGTCAGGATCTCGCAGTACCCGGTGATCATCGCGATGGGCTGCCGGACGTCATGGGTGAGCATGGCGACGAGGTCGGCGACCCGCTGATTGGCCGCCTCCAGCTGCTCGTTGGCTCTGGCGAGGGCCGCCGCACGCGCGGCCACCTCCTCGGCGTGGCGCTGTTCGGCCTGCTGGAGCGCGCGCTGTTCGGTGACGTCGACGAGTTGCGTCGCGATCTCGTCCGAGCGGTCCTCCCGGCCGGTCAGCAGAGTGCTGGTCTGGTTCACCCACACCGTGTGCCCGTCGGCGTGCAGGTACCGGCTGGTGACGGCGAAGCCGGGGATGCTGCCCGTACCGGTCTGACGCATCAGTTCGGCGCCGGCCTCGCGGTCGTCCGGTGCCAGGAGCTCGCTCCAGGCGCGGCCTTCCAGCTCACCGGAACGCCGGCCGAGCAACCGGTCCAGCGCCGCGTTGGTCCGGCTCACCCGTCCGTCCGTACCGGTGATCGCCATCCCCACGAGCGAGTTCTCGAACACCTCGCGGAACTGCTTCTCGGTGGCGTGCAACGCCGCCCGGTTCCGGGCCGCGCGGGCCCGCAGGACAACGGCGAGCCCGCCGATGCCCAGCAGCCCGGCGGCGGCGGCCATCGTGCCGATGTTCGCGCCGGTCACCGGTCGCTGAAGCACGCTGTACGGGACAGTGGCCAGCAGCCGCCACGGGCTGCCTCGCACCGGCCCGATCACGTAGTAGCGGTCACCGTCCTCAGTGGACAGCAGGCCGCTCGGCCGATCCTGCATGGCCTCCGCCAGCTCGGGATCCCGGTCGGCGATCGTGTCGAGGCCCGTGTGCGCCTCCCGGCTCCCGCCGACCACGGTGCCACCGGCGTCGATCAGGGAGATGTCGGTGCCGGGAAGGTCGACGGCGTGCTGCAGGTACCCACCGAGCGGGCTGGTGGCCACCTCAACAGCCCCGGAGAAGACCCGCCGTCCGTACGGGGTGGTGAACGGCACGGCGAATCCGACCACCGGCACGCCCCGGGCCGCCGACCGCACCACCGGCGAAACCGCGGGCCGACCCTCCCGGACCGCGGTTCGCAGATGTGGATACCGCGGGGTGAGGTCCTGGCCGATCAGGTCAGGGTTGGCCGGCACCACCTGCATCAACCGGCCGTCCCCGTCGAGCAGCACCGCGGCCGGATAACCGAACGCGGCCACGGACTGCGAGAACGTGCGCTCGTCAACGGTGGCGGCGGACAGGAACTGCACGGCCTGGGCCCGCTCACGTTCGATGAGGTCGGCGACGTAGCGGGACACGAAGTCGGCGCCGATGGAGATCCGCAGCTCGAACCGCTGCCGCAGCTCCTGCTCGGAGGACCGCTGCGCCCAGAGCACAGCGGAGACCAGCCCGGCGCACAGCAGCAGCCACGCGACGAGCGGCCAGGCGACAAACCGCCACCAGCCCCTGACCCGCCGAGGACGACCCATGAACCGACTATGCGCCCCACGCGGCGCGCACATCCCGAGAACGCCGAGGCCGCCTTCCCCCACGACCCTCACGACGGTCTTTTCGTCGCACTGGTAACGGCCAGCACCTTGACTGCGGTCCGGGCGGAACGCTTCAGTGCGTGAGTGACCGCGATCGAGTCCTACGTCGAGCGGGCGCCGCTGCCCGGTCTGGCGGGCGTGGTGCGGACCGTCTGGGTGCAACGCACCGGAGCAACGGCCTCCGTGCACCGTCACCTGCCCACCGGGGGCGTCGAGATCCACTTCCCGATCGGTGGGCGTCCGCAACTGCTCGGTCCGCTGACCGGTCCGGAGATCGAGATCATTCCGGCCGGCACCGCCCTCGTCGGAGTTCGGTTCTGGCCGGGGGTCGCGCCGCTGCTCACGACGGTGCTCGACGACCTGGTGGATCAACGGCTGGGCCTGGCGGAGCTGTGGGGAAGCCTGGCGGACCGCCTCGTGGAGGCGGTCGCGGGAGCCGGTACGCCCGAGCGGGCACTCCAGCTCCTGCAGGACCACCTGCTGCGGGAGTTCCGGCCTGCTGCGGTACGGGTGGATCCGCTGATGCGCGCGGCCGTCCAGGCGTTGATGCCGTGGCAGCCGGTGACTGTTGATGCCGTGGCCACTCATCTGGCGTTGTCCCCCAGCCAGCTGCGCCGCCGTTGCCTGCACGCGGTCGGGCTGAGTCCCAAGGTCCTCCAGCGGACGTTGCGGTTCCAGGGCTTCCTCGCCCTGGCGCAAGCCGGCGCGAACAGCGTGGCGGGACTCGCGGTGGACGCGGGTTACGCCGATCAGGCGCACCTGAGCCGGGAGTGTCTGCGCCTGACCGGCCTCACCCCACGCCAGCTCCTCGGCGGCGACGTGGATCGATGCGGCTGCGGTCATGACCACACCGCCTCGTACCGGCCCTTCCTCGCGATCCGAAGCAGGCCGCCGCTACGCGTCTGAGCCGGCGCGACGAGGCACGCCGGCGCCGCGCCACGGACCGCGGGCTACTCGGCAGGTCACCGCCGCGCGTGCGCGATTTGTTCAAGAACCGCTCGGCATGCCGCTCCTAGTGTCGACCTCGTGCCTGACCTGACCGACTTCCGCGCTTCGCTCGACGGCGAGTTGACCAGCCCGGACTACGCCCGCCAGGGGCCGCGTCCCCGGCTGGTGGTGCTGTGCCGGTCGGTTCCGGATGTCGTGAACACCATCAGGTTCGCGTCAACCACCGGTGACCGCATCGCCGTTCGCGGCGGCGGGCACTGTTTCGCGGGCCGGTCGTCGACGGACGGGATCGTGTTGGACATGTCCGGCCTCGACGGCATTGCCGTGGCCGACGACGGGGTCGCCGTCGTCGGAGCCGGTTCCCGCCTGGGTCAGCTGTACGCAGCCCTGCACGCCCACGGCCGCACCCTTCCAGCTGGCTGCGGTCCCACCGTCGGCATCGCCGGCCTGACACTCGGCGGTGGCATCGGGCTGCTCGGCCGTCGGTACGGCCTCACCTGCGACCGCCTCGTCGGTGCCCGGATCGTGCTCGCGGACGGCAACGTCGTGAACTGCGACCAGCACCGCGAGCCGGACCTGTTCTGGGCTCTGCGCGGCGCGGGCGGCGGCCAGTTCGGCGTCGTCACAGCCCTGCGATTCGACACCGTCGAGGAGCCGCCCACCACCCGCATCGAGGCGCACTGGCCGGACGCCGCCGCCGAGCAGGTGGCCACTGCCTGGCAAGCGTGGGCACCGGACGCCCCTGACGAACTCACCGTCAGCCTCACCCTGGCGACCGAACCCGGCGTACCCGTTCGAGCCGCCCTCACCGGCGCGGCGACCCTCGGCGCGAAGGCAACCCGGGACCTGCTGCGGCAGTTCACTCGCCTTGCAGGAGTGGCCGCCACGGTCGAGGTATGTGCCGACCTGCCGTACCACCGCCTGAAGAACACCTTCGCCGACCCGCGGGGCTCGACCGGGCACGCTCGGCGGATCAGGTCGGAGTTCTTCTCCCACGCGACGTCCGAGCACACCCTTGCCGCGCTGCTGGCCCAGCTCCGCGAACCCGGCACCGCAGGTCGGCGGCAGCTCACCTTCACCGCGATGGGCGGGGCTTACAACCGGGTCGCCCCGGACGCCACCGCGTTCGCCCATCGCCGGGAGCGCTTCCTGCTGGAGCACATCGGCGAGGCCACCGATCCGTGGGTCGACGACTCGTGGTCGGTCGCGCACGCCGACGGGTCGGGCCGCGTCTATCCCAACTTTCCCGATCCCGCGCTCGACGACTGGGCCACTGCGTACCACGGGGACAACTACCCCCGATTGGTAGCGGTCAAGGACGCCTACGACCCACGCGGGCTCTTCACCTTCCCGCAAGCCATCTCATCCGCACCTCAAGGAGAACCATGAGCAAGGTCATCGTCGGACTGTCCGTCTCGGTCGACGGTTTCATCACCGGTCGCGATCCCGGCGCCGGCCGCGGCCTCGGTGACGCGCCGATGCTGTTCGACTGGTACTTCAGCGGCGACACGCCCAGCGAGGTGTTCGACGGGTTCCGGTTGAGCGAGCCCAGCGCCCGCGTCTTCGACGCCCTGGCCGGCCGAGTCGGCGCGACCCTGGCCGGCCGCAACACCTATGACGACTCCGGATGGTCCACGGGTGGCACTCCGCACCCGGACGCGCAGCTGGTGGTGCTCAGTCATCGCCCGGCACCGCAGAGCAACGAGCGGCAGATCTTCGTCAGCACCGGCATCGAAGACGCGGTCACCGCCGCCCGGCAGACCGCCGGCGGCAAGGACGTGGGGCTCATGGGCGGCGGCGTGACGACCGCGGCACTGGCGGCGGGACTCGTCGACGAGGTGATCCTGCATCAGGTGCCGATCCTGCTGGGCGCCGGACGCCGCTTCTTCCAGGAGCTTCCGGAGCACGTGAACCTGAACCTGCTCGCGGCCGTCCCGGCGCCCGGTGTGACGCACCTGCACTACGAGGTGGTCCGATGATCCTCGTCACCGGCGGGCTCGGCATGATCGGCGCCCACACCGCCCGTGCTCTCATCGAGCTCGGACACGAGGTCGTGGTCACCGCGCACCGCCGGACCGAGGTTCCGTCGTTTCTCGCCGGCGTCACCGTGGAGTCCCTGGACGTCACCGACCGGGACGCCTTCCTGGCCCTCGGCGAGCGCCACGACATCAGCGACATCGTCCACCTCGCCGGCAACATCCCGGCCGAGGATCCGGTCGGCTTCTTCCGTACGGACATGGCCGGTCTGCTCAACGCGCTCGACGCCGCACGCGCGTGGAACGTCCGCAGGTTCGCGGTCGCCAGCAGCATCGGCGTCTACATCGGCCGGCCCGAGATCCCCTGGCACGAGGAGCTCCCGCTGCCCAGCGCGGAACTACCGCACCTGATCATCGCGTTCAAGAAGGCCGTCGAACCACTCACCACGCACAGCCTCGCGGGCACCGGAGTGCAGCCGGTCGTCCTGCGGATCGGCAGCATCTGGGGGCCGCTGATGGATCCGGAGTCGCCGTTCAACCCGATCCCGCCCTTTGTCAGCGCAGCCCTGCGCGGTGAACAGCCGCGCCCGTTGCACGCCGACGACGGCGGCGACAGCTGCTACGCGCCGGACGCCGGGCGGGCGATCGCTCTCTTGATGAACGCGCGGACGCTTCGGCACACCACCTACAACGTGTCCAGCGGCCGGCCGATCACCAACCGCGAGTTGGCGGATGCCCTGCAGGCGGTCATCCCTGGTGTGCGGCCCGAGTTGCTGCCCGGACGGCAGCACGGTCCCGGTCCGGATCCTCACCTCGACATCACCCGGCTCACCCTCGACTGCGGTTTCACACCTGCCTTCGACATCGCCGAGGCAGTGGCCGACTACGTCACTTGGCGGTCCGACAACGCGCGCTGAGGAACGCGGGCCTGGCGCGCCGACAACGCGGCCTGAGGAAGCACCGGGCTGCGGCCGGCTAGGCCCGCGCACGAGCCAACACCAGGCCACGGCCAGCCGGCCCCCGTGCACGAGAAACACCAGGCCGCGGCCAGCCAGGCCCCCGCGCACGACAAACACCAGGCCGCGGCCAGCCAGG
>NZ_JBEZGQ010000067.1:0-16990 GCF_040650095.1 Actinoplanes sp. NPDC048791
CCGGGTTGACCAGCACCGGCTCGTCCCCGGCGTCGAGCACCACCACGCCGACGCGCAGCGAGTCCAGGCTCTTGCGGCCGAGGCCCTTCATGCCGTGCTTGCCGAGGCGCTCCTCGTCGATGTCGATCTTTCGTCCCCCCTCGGTCGACCGGGCCGCGGCCGGCTTCTTGCGGGCCACGGTCACCGGCGGCCCGGTCCGGCCGCGCCGGGACAGCAGGAACCCGGCCACCCCGCCGAGGGCGAGGGCGACGAGAACAAGGGCTGTGCCGAACACCGGATCCACGCTGCGATCGTAGGGTCATTGTTTACCTGGACCGTACGGCTAACCGGACAAAACCGGCGCGCTTCGAACAATGTTCACCACCAGGCCCGGCGTCGTTCACCGCCGTTCATGTTCAGGCCGCCGCGCCCGCCTAGCCTGGGCCCCGCGAGTCCAGCTCAACCCGGCTGCCACCGGTTCGCCGGCAGCCCCGAACCCCGGGACGAAAATCATGCGCGAGGAGTTTCAGGCCGACCTCACCGAGGTCAGTCGCCTGCTGGTGACCATGGCGGAATCGGTCCGCGCCGCGATGCGCAAGGCGACCACCGCCCTGCTCAAGGCCGACCGGGAAGCCGCCGACGCGGTGGTGGCGCGGGACGCGGAGGTCGACGACATCTACCGCCAGGTCGAGGCCAAGGTGGCCGACACCATCGCCCGGCAGGCGCCGGTCGCGTCCGACCTGCGGATGGTCATCACCGCCCTGCACATCTCGGCCGACCTGGAGCGGATGGGCGACCTGGCCGAGCACGTGGCCAAGACCGCCCTGCGCCGGCACCCGTCACCGGCGGTGCCGGCTGAGCTGCGGCCCGTCTTCCGGCAGATGGCCGAGGTCGCCGACCGGATGGCCGACAAGATCACCACGGTCCTGGCCAGCCCCGACGCCGATCTGGCGGCCGAGCTGGAGAAGGACGACGACGCGATGGACGACCTCGAACGCGACCTGTTCAAGATCCTGCTGCACGACGACTGGCCGTACGGGGCGGAGACCGCGATCGACGGCGCGCTCCTGGGCCGCTTCTACGAGCGCTACGCGGACCACGCGGTGAACGCGGGCGAGCAGATGATCTACCTGATCACCGGCAAGCCCGTCCAGCACTGACCCGAAGACACGAGAAGGCCGGGACGCCACGGGGGCGGCCCGGCCTTTCTGCTGTCAACGGGCGGGAGGTCAGCGGCCCTGGTTGGCGACCGCCGCGGCGGCCTCCTTGGCGACCTCGGGGTCGAGGTAGGCGCCGCCGGCGGTGACCGGACGCAGGTTCTCGTCGAGGTCGTAGCGCAACGGGATGCCGGTCGGGATGTTCAGCCCGGCGATCGCCTCGTCGGAGATCTGGTCGAGGTGCTTGACGATGGCGCGCAGCGAGTTGCCGTGCGCGGTGACCAGCACGGTCCGGCCGGCCAGCAGGTCCGGCACGATCGCGTCGTACCAGTACGGCAGGGCGCGCAGGAGGACGTCCTTGAGGCACTCGGAGCGGGGCTTGAGCTCCGGCGGCAGCTGGGCGTAGCGCGGGTCGGCGAACTGCGAATACTCGTCGCTGTCGTCGATCGGCGGCGGCGGGGTGTCGTACGAGCGGCGCCAGAGCATGAACTGCTCCTCGCCGTACTGCTCCTTGGTCTGCTTCTTGTCCTTGCCCTGCAGGGCGCCGTAGTGGCGCTCGTTGAGCCGCCACGACCGGCGCACCTGGATCCAGTGCCGGTCCGCGGCGTGCAGCGCGATCTCGTTGGTGCGGATCGCGCGGCGCAGCAGGCTCGTGTGCACGACGTCGGGCAGCAGGCCGTGCTCCTTCAACAGCTCGCCGCCCCGCCGGGCCTCCTGCTCACCCTTGGCCGTGAGGTCGACGTCGACCCAGCCGGTGAACAGGTTCTTGGCGTTCCACTCACTCTCGCCGTGCCGCAGCAGCACAAGGGTCCCCACAGTCATGCCCTCCATCCTGCCGCAGCCCCGGCCGGCGCGTGCGCCGACCCTCAGTGGCGACCACCACGTGGAACCCGGCTGCGCGGCCAGGCGGCGATCAGTAGGTTGTAAGGCTGTAAGAGAGTTGCGGTGCTTACGGGGGTCAGCGTGCGCGGGTGGTTACAGCAGGCAACGGGCGGTCTGCCACGACAGTTCTGGTTCCTCTGGACCGGCACCCTGATCAACCGCCTGGGCGCCTTCGTGGTGATCTACCTGGCCATCTACCTGACCCAGGCACTGCACTTCAGCCAGAGCCAGGCCGGACTGGTGCTGGGCGCGTACGGGGTGGGCGGTGCCGTCGGCACCATGACCGGCGGGGTGCTGGCCGACCGCTGGGGCCGGCGCCCGACGCTGCTGACGGCCCAGTTCGGCGCCGCGGCGCTGATGCTCACGCTCGGCTTCGCCGGAGGCTTCTGGCAGCTGGCCGCCGGGGCTCTGCTGCTCGGCGTCTTCGCCGAGGGGGTCCGCCCGGCGTTCCAGGCCATGATGATCGACATCGTGCCGGACCGGGACCGGATCCGCGCCTACTCATTGAACTACTGGGCGATCAACCTCGGCTTCGCCAGCGCGGCCGTCCTGGCGGGCTTCGCCGCCCAGTTCGACTACCTCCTGCTGTTCGTCGTGGACGCGGGCACCACCCTGGTGACGGCGGTGATCAGCCTGATCTTCCTGGCCGAGACCCGGCCGACCCGCACCGCACAACCGGCCGAGGCGAAAAGGACCCGCGGCGGCCCCGGCCTGGGCACGGTCTTCCGCGATCGGGTGTTCGTCGGCTTCCTGCTGCTCAACTTCTTCGTCGTGCTGGTGGTCATGCAGCACATGTCGACGCTGCCGATCGCGATGAGCGCCGACGGCCTGAGCCCGGCGACGTTCGGCTGGGTCATCGCCATCAACGGCCTGATGATCGTGGCCGGCCAGCTCTTCGTCCCGAAACTGATCGACGGCCGCAACCGCACCCGGGTCCTGGCCCTGGCCACCCTGATCCTGGGCGTGGGCTTCGGCCTCAACGCCTTCGCCGGCACGGTGGCGCTGTATGCCGTTTCGGTGGTGATCTGGACTCTGGGCGAGATGCTGCAGGCGCCGTCGAACTCGGCATTGATCGCGGAGCTCTCACCGGCTGCGCTGCGCGGGCGCTACCAGGGGGTGAACTCGCTGTCCTGGTCGGCCGGATCGGCGCTGGCGCCGATCGTGGGTGGCGTGGTGCAGGAGCATCTGGGCAGCACGGTGCTGTGGCTGAGCTGCGCCGGGATCGGGGTCGTGATGGCGGCGGGGCAGATCGCGTCGGGTCCGGCGCGGGAACGCAGGGTGGCTGCACTGCGGCAGCACAGTGCCGTTCCCACGGCGACGCAGCCGGCGATGGCACCGCCGTCCGTGGGAGAGGCCCGGCCGGACGAGAACGCCACGCCGCCCTCGATCGCCGCCGAGACGGTCCGCGTTCCGGCCCGCGACTAGTGGGTGACGCGGGCCGTCACTAGTGGCTCACCAGCTCGGCCGCCACGAGCTCCTTCAGGTCGACGTGCGGGAGCAACCGGCCCGCCTCCTCTGTGCCGATCTTGACCAGCGGCCCGTGCTGGAACACCGCGCCCGGCGCACCGGAATCGTCGCGGGCCGGCTCCTCCCACACCGATTCCTCGATCGCGTGCAGCCCGGGGACCACGAAACCCACCAGCTCCCCGCCCGGCGTGTCCACCAGCAGCACCCGGGCCGTGGCCGGGTCCGGCCGGCCCGTCAGGCCGAGCAGCGTGGGCAGGGACAGCAACGGCACCGACAGCCGCCGATGAGTGAAGATGCCCAGCAGCGCCCCGCCGCTGTCCAGCGGGATGATGTCTTCCGGATAGGGCAGGATCTCGGTGATCTGGTGCAGTGGCGTCGCGGCCTCCCGGCCCACGCTGTAGGTGAGGAACTTGCGCACGCTCGGGACGACCCGGCGACCGTCCGGACTCTCCGTCTCCGGCCGGCTCACGGTAGGCGGTGGGGCCTGCTTCGTACGTCCCTTCAGCGGAACCCCCAGGCTGCCCAGCGCATCCAGTTCCGGGTCCGCGCGCAGCGCCGCACCGTCCAGCACCAGATGCTGACCGCCCGGGTCCGTCCGCAGCACCCCGGTGAGGAAGCCGCCCTTGTGCATGCCGACCGCGGGCAACGGCAGCACGTCGCCGACCGGGACGGTGATGATGTCCGCGATGTCGGAGACCATCAGCACCACGAGCCCCCGGGGCATAGCGAGGACCAGACCCCGCAGATTCCCCTCATCAGGCATGCTGCCCAGCCCGAACAGCCGCAGCGGGTCGACCACCGGGACCGCGGTGTCCTGCAGGTGCACCACACCGCGGCAGTTGGCACCGCCCAGCGGCGACGTGTGCACCGTCAACCGCGGGATCACCGAATGCACGTGGCCCACCTCGATGCACAAGCCGATCGGGCCGCAGCCCAGCAGCAGCACCGTGCGCCGGGAGGCATCGGCGGGCTCCCCGCCGGCTCCGATCACCACGCCCCGCGGACCGGCGTCGCGCACGATCGGGATGCCCGGCAGCCGGGCGATGGCCCCGGCGTCCAGCAGTGACACCACCTCGCCGTCCTCCGGTCGCTCGAAGGTGTGCGAGAGCAGCGCGGGCCCGCCCCCGGCCACCGTCGTCTCCAGCAGCGCGCCCGAGCTCACCCGGGCGACGCCCTCGATCTCGTCGGCGAGCAGTCCGAAGAGCTGGTCGCCGACGACCACGATGACGATCACCGTGCCGTCGGGGTTGCCCTCCGCGTGCCCGGCCAGCCGGCACAGATCCAGCACCGGAATCACCACGTGCCGCAGGTTGACCGCACCCAGCAGGCCGGCCGCCGCGGCGGGCAGCGGGCTGAACCGCGGCGGCCGCACGATCACCT
Organism: Actinoplanes sp. NPDC048791; assembly: GCF_040650095.1. NCBI lineage: Bacteria > Bacillati > Actinomycetota > Actinomycetes > Micromonosporales > Micromonosporaceae > Actinoplanes > Actinoplanes sp. NPDC048791. The sequence goes on from NZ_JBEZGQ010000067.1 coordinate 4,866, forward strand.
CGCGCAGTTCGTCGAGCGGCAGCGCCACCCGGAGTTCACCCGCGCGGAACACACCGAACAGTGCATCGGTCGTCATGGCTCAGCGCCGCGATCCCTCGGGCGCCATCGCGGCATCGGTGCCGATCAGGTCATTGATCAGATCGTGCACGGAGCGCGACGCGGTCTGCTGGCGCTGGGTCGAGGCGGCGATCTGCTTGATGGACTCGCTGGTCGAGGCCACGCTCTTGAGGATCTGCCCGAACGCGTCCTGGGCGCGGTGCGACACCGTGGCGCCCTGGCCGACCCGGCTCGTCGACTCGGTGATCAGCCGGGTGATCTCCCGGGCCGCCTCGGAGGACCGTTCCGCGAGCCGGCGCACCTCGCCGGCCACCACGGAGAAGCCGACCCCGTGCTCGCCGGCCCGGGCGGCCTCGATCGAGGCGTTGAACGCGAGCAGGTTCGTCTGGCCGGCGATCTCGCCGATGACGTTGACGATCGCGGCGATCTGGTCCGACGACTTCTCGATCAGGTCGATCGCCTCGATGGACTTGCGCAGTTCCTCGTAGCCCTCCTGGGCGTTCTGCTGGGTCTCGCCGGCGAGCGTGCTGGCCTGCTGAGCGCTGACGGTGATCTCGTCGATCGACCCGGTGAGCGCGTTGATCGAGTCGCTCATCTCCCGGGTCTTGGCCGACAGCAGCTGCTCCAGCTGCACCTGATCGGTGATGTCGTGGGCGTACTTGACCACCTTGTACGGCTCACCGCGCATGTTGTAGATCGGGTTGTACGTGGCCTGGATCCACACGTCCCGGCCGAACTTGCCGACCCGGTGGAACCGGCCGCTGAGGTACTCGCCCTTGCGCAGCCGCAGCCAGAAGTCGCGGTACTCGGCCGACGTCACGTACTCGCCGTCACAGAGCATGCTGTGGTGCTGGCCCACCAGCTCGCGCGCCGAGTAGCCGAGGGTGCGCTGGAAGTTCTCGTTCGCCAGCAGGATGTGGCCCTCGAGGTCGAACTCGATGACCGCCTGCGCCCGGTTGATGGCCATGTCCTTGCCCTGGTACTCGGCGTTGCGCAGCTTGTCCTCGGTGACGTCGGTGGCGTACTTGACCACCTTGACCGGCCGCCCGTCCAGATCCAGGATCGGGTTGTAGGTGGCCCGCAGCCAGACCTCCGCACCGCCCTTGGTGATCCGCTTGTACTCACCCGAGAAGAACTCGCCGCGGCTCAGCTTCTCCCAGAACGCCTGGTACGCGGGGGTCGTCGCCTCCTGCTGCTCGACGAAGACCCGGTGGTGCTGACCGGCGACCTCGTCCCGGGAGTAGCCCATCAGGTCGAGGAAGTTGCGGTTCGCGTCCAGGATCCGGCCCTGCAGGTCGAACTCCACCACCGCCTGGGCCCGGTCGATCGCGGCCACCTTGCCCTCGTACTCGGCGTTGCGCAGCCGGGTCCCGGTGACGTCCATGGCGTACTTGACGATCTTGTACGACCGTCCGTCCAGATCCAGGATGGGGTTGTAGGTGGCCCGGATCCACACCTCGCGCCCGCCGCGGCCGATCCGCTTGTACTCGCCGCTCTCCACCTCGCCGGCGCGCAGCCGTTCCCAGAGGCGGTGATATTCGGCGCTTTCGGCGTACCGCGGCTCGCACAGCATCCGGTGGTGCTGACCCACGAGGTCGTCGAGCGTGTAACCGGTCAGCGCGAGGAAGTTCTCGTTGGCGCTGAGGATGATGCCGTCGAGGTCGAACTCGATCACGGCCTGGGCGCGGTCGATGGCCGCGTACTTGCCCCTGAGCTCGGCCAGCTGCCGCCTGTCCTCGGTGATGTCGTAGGCGGTGACCAGCAGGAGCCGGCCCTCCGGCGACTCCGGGGCATCGGCCGCGGGCTCGACCGGCCGGCAGTTGAGCCGCAGCCACCGGTGCGCGTCCGCATCGTCGAGAACCTCGATCACCTGTTCCGGGTACTCACCGGCCCGGGCTGCGGCGAGCATCTGGTCGATCACCAAGCCGGGAGACCGCCACAGTTTGCCCAGCGCGACCCCGGCCACGTCCTCCGCCGACCGGCCGACCAGCGCGCAGAACTGGTCGTTCACGGCGGCGACGACGCCGGTCCGGGCGCGGACCGTGGCGATGATGCGCTTCTCCAGCAGCAGGGCCAGCGCGGTCCGCTGCAAGGTGGGGTCCGTGGCGAGGATGGAGGCGGGTTGGGCCATCGATGCTCCTGGAGTCGGCCGAGTGGGGTCTCGCCCCCCTGTTCGGCGGCTGCGCACGGCCGCTGAGCCGGTTCGGGGCTTTCCGTGTCCGCCGAGCGTTCCCTGGGTAGCAGTAGTCGGCAGACGTCATCCCCCGATGTCCCAAGAGAAAGGCTGGAACAGCGTGGCTGCCACCAAGTCCGCCAAGAATCCGACGGCGCACAACGACACTCCGAACACCCCCGAGGTACGCGAGAGTGCGATCGCCAAGATGAAGGTCGCCGAACTGCGGCAGAAGCTGCGCACCCACGGGGTCAAGGACACCGCCGAACTCAAGAAGCCCGAGCTGGTCAAGAAGCTCATCAAGGCCGAGGTCTCGGCGACCAAAACCAAGAGCACCAAAAAGAACCCGACCTCGGGCAACGACACCCCCAACACCCCGGACGTCAGCGAGAGCGCCATCGCCGCGATGAAGGTCGACGGGCTGCGCCGCAAGCTGCGGGGGCACGGGGTCAAGGACACCGCCGAACTCAAGAAGCCCGAGCTGGTCAAGAAGCTCATCAAGGCCGAGGTCGCCGCGACCAAGAAGAGCACCTCGACCAAGAAGACGAGCTCGGCCAAGAAGAGCACGACGAAGAGCAAGAACCCGACCTCGGGCAACGACACCCCCAACACCCCGGACGTCAGCGAGAGCGCCATCGCTGCGATGAAGGTCGATGATCTGCGTCGCCGGTTGCGGGGGCACGGCGTCAAGGGCACCGGCGAGTTGAAGAAGCCGGAGCTGGTCCAGCGGCTCATCAAGGTCGAGACGGCGGGCGCCAGGAAGAAGGCCTCGAAGAAGTAGGGACGAACGGCGGACGGCCAGCGGTTGACAGCCGGACGACCGAGGCGGGCATCATCCGTGAGGGTGAAGTTGCCAGGTGTGACGGTTCAGACAGATGGCAGACAGCCAACCCGCTTGTGGCCCTTGACCGGCCCAACTAGCGTGGTCGATGGACGCCGAGCCGTCAGTTCGGGGAACGGGTCGGCCCTTCGGGGCCACCGCGGATCGGCGTTCGGGGACGGGTGGCATCAGCCGTTGGGGGACGGCGTTACCCGAGACCGGCGGTTAGTGCGGGCGACGCCTATGGGGATGGGTGTCGCCCGCCGCCGCCGGCGCCGTCAGCCCCCACGGCCGTCAGCCTCACGGCATTCACTCTTCGCTCCCGGCTCGGGCCCGCCGCCAGATGCAGCACCGCGGCGACGACACCCACGGCAGCGACGATCAGCCAGTGCGCCGGGCCGAAAGCCTGCAGGCTCACCCCGCCCAGCGCCGGCGCCAGGAAAGCCGCCGCCGGGAAGGTGAGGAAGAACACCGCCTGGTAGCGCCCGCGCAGTTCGACCGGCGCCAGCTCCGAATTGATCTCCGCGTTCGGCGGCGCGGCCAGCATCGAGCCGACCGTCCAGATCGCCGCCGCCACCAGGTAGCCGCCGAGCCGGTCGGCGAACGTCAGCGTCGCGAAACCCACCGCCATCACCGCCACCGCCGTCGCCAGCACCCGGTCCTTGCGGTGCCGGTCGATCAGCCGCGGCACGAACAGCTGGCCCACCACGATCAGCGTCCCGCCCAGCGCGGTCACCAGTCCGTAGCTCGACGGGCTGAGCCCGTCGTCGCTCATCGCCAGCGGCACGATCGTGCTGGTCTGCGCGTAGAGCAGCGCCTGCAGCAGGGTCAGGCCGACGAAGACCAGGAAGATCCGGTCGGCCAGGACCGTGCGCATGCCCGCGCCGGTCGTCGCGGCCGTCGACGGCCGCCGGCTGAGCGTCTCCGGGACCTTCCAGGCGATGAGTACGCCGGTGAGCAGAGTCGACGCCGCGTCGATCAGGAACAGTCCCAGATAGCTCCACTCGGCCAGCAGCCCGGCCAGCAGCGAGGCCCCGGCCATGCCCAGGTTGAACGCCCAGAACTGCAGGTTGAACGCCCGGGAGCGGCGCTCGGCGGGCACCACGTCGATGATCGCCGCGACGAACGCCGGCCCGGGCATCGACTGGGCCAGCCCGAGCAGCAGGCCGAGCCCGGCCACGAACCGCAGATCCGTGCTCACCGCCAGGGCGACCAGCAGCGCGGCGGTGGCGAAGTGCGAGGCCAGCAGCGTCGGGCGACGGCCCCAGCGGTCGGTGAGCAACCCACCGAGCAGGGTGCCGGCGACACCGCCGATGCCGTACCCGCCGACGATGAGGCCGGCCAGCGCCGGGCTCGCGCCGCGCTGGGCGGTGAGATAGAGGCTCAGGAACAGCACGGCGAAGCCGCCGACCCGGTTGATCAGCAGACCGGTCCAGAGATACCAGTACGTCGCGGGCAGTCCACCGGCCGCGTCCGTCCACCACTTGCGCCCGGTCGGCACCCGGTCCCCCAACTGGTAACGCTCTTAACAGTTACCGCTTGAGGTTAGCCGGGGATTTCCTTGTCGGCGAGGTGGGCGAAGGCCTGCAGGTTGGCCAGCGACTCGCCGCGCTTGACGCGCCACTCCCACTCACGCTTGATGGACGAGCCGAAGCCGATCTCCAGCATCGAGTCGAAGGACTCGTCGGCGTACGTCAGCACCGCGCCCAGCAGCCGGTCCAGCTCGTCCTCGTCCAGGCCCTTCAGCGACACCCGGCCGGTCAGGTAGACGTCGCCGGCCGCGTCGATCGAGAAGCTCACGCCGTACATGCGGGCGTTGCGGCGCAGCAGCCAGGCCCAGAGCTCCTCGCTCTGCTCGTCCGGGTGGCGCATCACGAACGCCTCGATGCGCAGGGCGTGCTCACCCACGATGAGGTTGCAGGCCGTCTTGAGCTTGTGCGTGCCCGGCAGTGTCACCACCCACGAGGCATCGCCGGTGGACTCGCACTCCAGCTCGCGTTCCGCGCAGACCCGCTCGATCAGCGCGCCGATCCCGGTCACCATGAGAACGAGCCTGCCAGGCGGGCCTCGATCAGCGCACGGTGCTCGGTCACCGCCTCGCGGTAGACCCGCAACAGACCGTCCGCGGTGCGGTCCCAGGAGAAGTTGGTGGCGTGCCGGACCGCACCGATCGACAACCGCAGCCGGCGGGCCGGTGCCAGCAGCAGACCGGCCAGCACCCGGGCCCAGTCGTCCGGGTCGTGCCCGTCCACCAGCACCCCGCTGACACCGTCGGTGACCGCCGTGACCAGGCCACCCACGGCCGCCGCGACGACCGGCGTGCCGCAGGCCTGCGCCTCCAGCGCGACCAGCCCGAACGACTCGTTGTGGGAGGGGACGGCGACCAGGTCGGCGGCCCGGTACAGCGCGGCCAGGGCCTCGCCGGTCTGCGGCGCCACGAAGCGCACCTTGTGCGAGACGCCGAGCGAGGCGGCCAGCTCGATCAGGGCGGTCGGCCGGTCCAGGCCGCTGCCGCTGGGGCCGCCGCAGATCACCACGGTCACGTCCTCGTCGCGCAGGGCTGGTGCGGCCAGCGCGTTGATCAGCACGTCCGGGCCCTTGAGCGGCTGGATCCGGCCGACGAAGGCCACCACGTACCCGCGTTCGGGCAGGCCGAGCCGGCGGCGGTCGGCCGCCCGGGTGGACCGGGGTCGAAAGCGGTCCAGGTCCACGCCCGGCTGCACCACGGTGAGCCGGGTCGGGTCGGCGTCGTAACAGCTGACCAGGTCCTGGGCCTCGAACCGGGTGTTGGCGACCAGCCGGTCCGCCTCGGCGATGACCTGCTCCTCGCCGATCACCCGGGCCTTGGGCTCGGGGCGGTCACCAGCGGCGATGAACCTGTTCTTGACCTTGGCCAGGGTGTGCGCGGTGTGCACGTGCGGGACGCCCCAGCGCTCCCGGGCCAGCCAGCCGACCTGGCCGGACATCCAGTAGTGCGAGTGGATCAGGTCGTACGCGCCGGGTGGGCGCGCGGCCTCGGCCCGCAGCACACCGTTGGTGAAGGCGCAGAGCTGCGAGGGCAGCTCCTCCTTCGACAGGCCCTCGAACGGGCCGGCGGTGACATGGCGCACAGTCACGCCCGGCGCCATCTCGACGACCGGCGGCAGCTCGCTCGACGTGGCGCGGGTGAAGATCTCCACCTCGACGTCCCGCTCGGCCAGCCGCTTGGACACCTCGACGATGTACACGTTCATGCCACCGGCGTCGCCCGTGCCCGGCTGCTCCAGTGGCGAGGTGTGCACGGAGAGGGTGGCGATGCGCCGGGGGGTCGGCCAGGGGCCTGCAGCCCGCAGCTCAGCCACGTCGTGTCCCTTCGCGAAAGCAGTGGAACGTAACGGGGAACTGTTACGCCGTCGTTCATCTTCCCCATCCACCGGCCCTCAACCCAACGCCAGGAGGCCGGGGGTGACCCAGCTCTCCCGCCGGGGTGAGGCAGGATCAAAGGATGGTGCAGAAGAAGATCGCCGTCGTCACCGGGGCGTCCAGCGGCATCGGCGCGGCCACCGCACGCCGGCTGGCCGCCGAGGGCTTCCACGTGGTGGCGGCCGCGCGCCGGGCGGACCGGCTGGAGAAGCTGGTCGCCGAGCTCGGCGCGGACGCCACCGCGGTGGTGTGCGACATCACGTCCGACGCTGCCGTGGATGCCTTGGCGGCAGCGGTCGACGAGCTCGGTGCGCCGGTCGCGCTGCTGGTCAACAACGCGGGCGGGGCGCGCGGGATGGACCCGGTGGAGACCGGCTCGGTCGCCGACTGGCGGTGGATGTACGAGGTGAACGTCCTCGGCACGCTGCGGGTAACCAAGGCGCTGCTGCCGGCCCTGGAGGCCAGTGGCGCGGGCACGGTGGTGACCGTCGGGTCGACCGCGGCCTTCACGGTCTACGAGGGCGGCGCCGGCTATACGGCGGCCAAGCACGCGCAGAACGCCCTGGTCGGCACGCTGCGCCTGGAACTCGCCGGGCGGCCGGTGCGGGTCATCGAGATCGACCCGGGCATGGTGCGCACCGAGGAGTTCTCGCTCAACCGCCTCGGTGACCCGGCCAAGGTCGACGCGATCTACGCCGGGGTGCGCGAGCCGCTGGTGGCCGAGGACATCGCGGACTGCGTCGCCTGGGTCGCCACCCGGCCGCAGCACGTCAACGTCGACCGGCTGGTGGTGCGCCCGATCGCCCAGGCGGCCCAGCACAAGGTGGCCCGGGAGCAGAGCTGACGCCATGAAGCCGGTCGGTGCGGTCACCCGGGGCACCACGAACCCCAACCGGCTGCGCCGGGTGGACAACTTCATCGCGTACCGCTGCGGCGAGCTGCTGGCCCGCGCGGCCGCACCGCTGGTCGTGGATCTGGGCTACGGCGCGACGCCGGTCACGGCGGTCGAGCTGCGCGGCCGGCTGGCCGCGGCGGTCCGCCCGGACATCGCGGTGGTCGGTCTCGAGATCGATCCGGTACGGGTGAGCGACGCCCAGCCGTGGGCGGACCCGCCGCTGCTGGAGTTCCGCCGGGGCGGCTTCGAGCTGGCCGGCCTGCGCCCCCAGGTGGTCCGCGCGTTCAACGTGCTGCGCCAGTACGACCAGGACGAGGTGCCCGCCGCGTGGGCCACCATGACCGCCACCGGCGCCCTGCTGGTCGAGGGCACCTGTGACGAGCTGGGCCGGATCGCCACCTGGGTGGTGGTCGGCGCGGACGGGCCGCAGACGCTGACCCTGTCGGCGCGACTGTCCGATCTGGACCACCCGGCCACCTTCGCCGAACGCTTGCCCAAGGCCCTGATCCACCACAACGTGCCCGGCTTCCCGATCCACGACCTGCTGCGGACCCTGGGCGCCGCCTGGGACGCGTCGGCCACGCCGTTCGGTCCGCGGCAGCGGTGGCGGGCCACCGTCGAGAGGTTCCGCGAGCAGTGGCCGGTGCTACCCGGTCCGGCGCGGTGGCGCCGTGGCGAGTTGACTGTGCCCTGGCCCGGACAGCCGGCCGGGCCGGCCCGCGAACGGACCGGCCCGGCATCGGGTTGAGCGACGTCACTTGCCGATGGTCACCTTGAACATCGGGTCGGCGGCGACCTTCTTGAACGCGGTGAGGCTGCTCGGCATGGAGTTCACCGAGATGTCCCGGTCACCCTCGTCGTCGCTGGCGGTGTCGAAGTAGACGACGGCCTTGATCGCCGGGTGGGCCTTCAGCTCGGGGACGACCGAGGCGAACGCGGCGGACTTGTCGGTGACGGTCGCGCGGCGGTGGTACATGCCCCACTCGGCCACCATGATCGGCTTGCTGGGGTGGTTCCGCACGGCCCAGTCGTACCAGCCGAGGCCGCCGCCGGTGGGCTGCCGGTCGAGGATGTCGCCCATGTCGCCGTAGTGGTAGTAGCCCTTCTCCACGCTGACGTAGGAGTCCAGGCCGACCCAGTCGACGTACGCGTCGCCCGGGTAGAGGTCCTGCCACCAGGACTGGGCCATCCACTTCTCGTTGCCCATGTAGGCGATCACGTTGACGGCGTTGGTGACGCCGTTGGTCCGCAGCCGGGTGATCACGTGCCGGTACATCGCGGCGTAGTCCTTGGCGGTCATGCCCGACGCGGCGGTGGTCTGCACGTCGTTCTCCGGCTCGTGGTGCAGCGCCAGGAAGAACTTCTGCTGGAAGTTCTGCTTGACGTACGCCGACCACTTGTCGATCCGGGCGTCCTGCTGGCCGGCGGCGACCTTGGCCCAGGTCGAGTTGTAGGCGACCTTCCAGTTCAGCAGCAGCACCCGCGGGCGCTGCGGGTCCTGGGTCATGGCGATCTCGGCCTTGGTCGGGAACTGCTCGTCGCCCTTGTGGTACTGGTGGAAGATCGTCGCGGTGCGCCCGGTGAGCGTCTCCCAGGTCTTGAGGGCCTGGTCGCGCGGGGTGTCGGTGAAGCCACCGGCCGCGGCGCCCCACAGCACGCCGCAGGAGGGCACGAGCAGCGCACCGGTGACGCACTCCGCCGGCGGCGCCGTGGTCGGCGGGACCGTGGTCGGCGGGACGGTCGGCGGCGGCGTGGTGGTCGGCGGGACGGTCGTCGGGGGCGTGGTGGTCGGCGGGACGGTCGTCGGCGGGGTCGTCGGGGTGGTGGTGGGCGGAGTCGTCGGGGCGGTGGTGGTCGTGGTGCGCTTGACCGTCAGGACCAGCTCGGGGCCACCGGCGGTCGTCGTGCCGTACTCGATGGCGCGCAGCCGGGTGACACCGGTGGTGGCCGCCGACTTCAGCGCGAACGCGTAGGTGCCGGCCTTGGTGACCACTTTGGAGACGTCGAAGCGCAGCGTGGTGTCGGTGAGCTTGGGCTTGATCGAGGCCACCAGCGGGCCGAGGGCCGGCGCGTTCGCCGCGGTGAGCTTCTGCTCCGACCACCCGCTCGCCACCGCATGGACGTTGAGCGTGGCCGCGACCGGCTTGCTCTCCACCGGCAGCCGCAGCTCGGCCGCGGTGACGGTGGCACCCGCGGCGACCTTGGGCGCGAACTTCACATAGGACAGCCGGGTCTCCCCCGACTCCTTGCCGACCACCAGCTTGTCGGCCGAGCCGAAGTTCACCGTCCGGCGGGTGCTGGACGTGTAGGCGTCGTCGGTGCTGTAGGTGGTCGTCGTCTCGGTTGTCGTCGCGGCGTTAGCCGTACCGGTCAGCGCGACACCCGCGCCGGCCACCACCACACCCGTCAGTGCGACTCCGATCGTCCTGCGCCTGGCCGTCACGTCGTTCCCCCTGTATGTCAAACAATTGCTGTCTGACATTCAGGTTCGGCGCGGGCGGGTGCCGGCCCGGATCGCGAACGGGTGCAGGCCAGGAGCCGCGCCACAGTGGACCCTCTGGCGGCAGGAGCCCCAGCGGATGAAGGGCTTTGCGGCCGACGGCACCTCCACCGTTCGGCCGAGGCCGGAACGCAGAAAACGCCGCCGGAGCAGCTCCGGCGGCGTTCTCGCTCAGGTCGTCACACGGTCGGTGCCCGCTGGTCGAGGATCGAGCGCAGGGCCTCGAGCAGCAGATCGGCGGTGAACGGCTTCTTGACCAGCAACGCGTCCGCGTCGATCAGGCCCTTGGTGACGGCGATGTCCTTGGGCAGGCCCGAGATGAACACGACGCCCATCTCGGGGCGCAGCCCGGTCGCGGTGCGGGCCAGCTCGCCACCCGAGTCGCCGGGCAGGTTGAGATCGGTGACCAGCACGTCGATCACCCCGGGATGGTCCTGGCAGACCGCGACAGCCTGCTCGCGGTCGCCGGCCACCAGGGTGGCGAAGCCGCGGCGCTCGAGCATCCGGCGCATGATGTCCCGCAGGTCCTCCTCGTCGTCGACGACGAGGACCGTGGGGCGCTCCTGCGTGGCCTCAGTCATGGCGGCCTCCTTGGCTCTACTCACGAAACACGCTATCGGCGCGGCGCCGCACCGGTACGGCTTTCCGAGCTTTCAGAGCGTCAACTTCCACTTGTCCAGGATTCCGGTCGTGGTGCCGAAGGAGTCCTTGACCTGCAACGTCCACGTACCGTTGCGCGACGTACCGGACAGGTTGATCGGGTACGTCTGGGCCAGATTCGCCACGGTGTCCGTCTTGTCGGCCGGCTTCAGCGGGTACTTCGTGCCCCGCGGGCTCACCAGCGAGACGACGAGCGATCCGCGGTAGCCGTGCGCGACGGTCACCGTCACGCTGGAGGTCGCCGACGCGGTGCCGGTGCAGCCGGAGATACTGACGCTGCTCGACGCGGTGCCGTACTTGCTGATCCGCACGTCCGTACCCATGGTGAACGGCCCGCACGCGGTGACCGGCGCACTCGTGGTGGGGGTCGTCGTGGGCGGGGTGGTCGTCGGAGCGGTGGTCGGGGCGCTCGTCGGGGCCGTCGTGGTGGGGATCGTGGTGGGCGTAGGGCTCGGGGTGCCGGCGGTGGCGTTCAGCCAGGTGGTGTTGAGCAGCTTGTTGACCGAGCCCGTGCCCGGCGAGGTCACCTTGTCCGCCGACGCCTTCGTGGTGAGAGCGGTGAGCACCTGGGCCGGCGTGGCCCCCGGGTCGGCGCCCAGCACCAGCGCCGCCGCGCCCGCCACGTGCGGGGCCGCCATCGAGGTGCCGCTCATCGCCTGGGTGCCGGTGTCCGACGAGTAGCCCGCGGACGTGATCTTGGCGCCCGGCGCGAAGATGTCGAGGCAGGAGCCGAAGTTGGAGAAGGAGGCCCGGGCGTCGGTGCTCTCGGTGGCGCCGACCGTGATCGCGTTGGGCGTGGCCGCCGGCGAGTAGTTGCAGGCGTTCTTGTTCTCGTTGCCGGCCGCCACCGCGTAGGTGACCCCGGAGGCGATGGACTTGCTGACCGCGGCGTTGAGCGCGGAGCTCAGCGTGCCGCCGATGCTCATGTTGGCCACGGCCGGCTTGACCGCGTGCGTGGTCACCCAGTCGACGCCGGCGATGATCGCCGAGTACGAGCCGGACCCGGTGCAGTCCAGGACCCGCACGCCGACCAGCTTGACGTCCTTCGCGACGCCGTACGTGCGGCCGCCGACCGTGCCCGCCACGTGGGTGCCGTGCCCGTTGCAGTCCTGGGCGGTGGCGTCCTTGTCGATGAAGTCCCAGCCGTGGCTGGCCCGGCCGCCGAACTCGGTGTGGCTGGTCCGGATGCCGGTGTCCAGCACGTACGCGGTCACGTTGGCCGCCGAGCGGTAGGTGTAGGTCTTCGACAGCGGGAGCGCGGGCTGGTCGATGCGGTCCAGGCCCCATGTCGGGGTGGTCTGGGTGTCGGCCATCCGGACAGTGGCGTCCTGCTCGACGTAGTCGACGGCCGGGTTCGCGGCGAGCCGGCGGGCCGCGGTGGCCGTCATGGTGGCCTGGAAGCCCCGGACGGCCGAGAGGTAGTTGGCGCGGACCTGGCCGCCGTACCGCTTCACGAGGGACCGGGAGGCGGAGGTGACCTGGGCGGCCGCCGCCGTACCGGGCTTGAGCACCACGATGTAGCTGCCGGCGATCGCGTCCGCGGTGGCCGCCGCGCGGATCGGGCCGGTCGTGGTCGCCATGCCGGAGCCGGTCGCCCAGCAGGTCGGCTGGCCCGACA
>NZ_JBEZGQ010000068.1:0-9380 GCF_040650095.1 Actinoplanes sp. NPDC048791
GGCGCCGGCGACCTCGGCGGCGGCCGGACCCGTGACGACGGCCCCGGCGAAGTAGGCACCGGGGCAGAAGGCCGCGACCGGTGCCCGCCCGCTTGATCCGGGGCCCCCGCCGACCGATCCGGCGTGCGCGCCGGCGGCCATCCTGCCGACGGCCAAGCGGCTGGTGGACGACCCGGCCGCCGGACTGAAGGTGCAGGCCGTGCAGGTCCCGGTCTGCCGCAACGGGTACGCCCGGGTGTTCACCGTCCCGGCCCGTACGCCCCAGCGGTTCGAGGGTGACCAGCTCTTCCTCCGGCTGGTGGACGGCACGTGGACGCTGGTGGGCCGCGGCGCGAGCATCGACTGCGGCGACGCGGACCTGCGACCGGCCATCGCCCGGGCCTGCGCGGCGCTGGCCTGAGCAGCCCGGCTTCTCAGCCGCTTCTCAGTGGGGGCCCGCGAGCATGTCCCGCGTGAGGTCAGTTGGCCGACCAGATGGCGGCGTTCAGGGCGGTCGCGAAGGTGACCCAGGCCCAGTACGGCACCAGCAGCCACGCCGCGGCCCGGGAGATCGGCCGGAACAGAAAGATCGTCGCGCCGATCAGCAGCCACATCGCCACGATGTCGACCAGGGCCAGGCCGTACTGGCCGAAGCCGAAGAAGATCGGTGTCCACAGTGCGTTGAGCACGAGCTGCACGGCGTAGACGGTGAGGGCGCGGTTCCAGCCCGTACGGCGCCAGACCAGCCAGCCGGCGACGGCGATCATCGCGTACAGGATCGTCCACACCGGGCCGAACAGCCAGGACGGCGGCGCCCACGACGGCTGGTCGAGGTTCTGGTACTCGGCGGCCGTGCCGGCGACGCCGAGGCCGCCGATCAGTGCGGCGGCCGCCACCGCGGCGGCGAACGGGAGCAGACCCCACCAGGAGGGCCGGTGCACAGCGGGCGCAGTGGTCATGGCTGGGGAATACCCGCGGCCGCCGCTCGGCTAACTCCGCGCCACCGCATAGTCCTTGAGGGTGATCCGCTCGGCCTTGCCGAACTGCCGGGCCATCAGCGCCCGCAGTGGCGGCCGGGTCATCATCCGCATCGATCCGGCCCGCAAGGCGATCATCGCGGCCGAGTTCGGGGCGAACGCCCGTACGCCGCCAGGCGGCAGCCGGATGCCCGCCGCCACGTAGTGGCTGAGCTCCCGCTGGTACGCCGCGAAGGCCGCTTCCGGATCACCGGGATTCCCGGCGAGTTCACCGGCGAGGACGTACGCGCCGACCAGCGCGAGGCTCGTGCCCTGCCCGGCCAGCGGCGACCCGCAGTACCCGGCGTCACCGAGCAGCACGACCCGCCCGCGCGCCCACCGTTCGACCCGTACCTGGCTGATCGCGTCCAGGTAGCAGTCATCGGCGTCCCGCAACGCGGCGAGCAGTGCGGGCACCCGCCAGCCGACGCCGGCCATGCGTTCGGCCAGCACTTCCCGGGAGACGGGCCGGGGCGGCGACGTGAAGGTCAGCGAGGCCATCGCGGTGCCGGGACGGGCCGGCCGCAGGCCGGCGACCCGTCCGCCCGGGGCGTTGTGCATGAGGAACCAGTGGTTCAGATCACCGGGATCGGGCACGGTGAAATAGCTCGTGTACGCACCGAGGTGCCGGACGAAGTCCCGCTCCGGGCCGAAGGCCAGCCGGCGCACTGCGGAGCGGACACCGTCCGCCCCCACCACCACGTCGAACCGTTCGGTGCGGCCAGAAGCGAATCGCACATCGACCCCGCGCTCGTCCTGGGCCAGCGCGACCAGGTGGTCACCGAACCGGTGCTCCACCTCGGGTCCGGCGTGTTCACGCAGGACAGCGGCCAGGTCACCGCGCAGGATCTCGAGCTCGGCGACGATGCCCTGGCCATCGAAGAGGTCCGCGCCGAGTTCGGCGAGCCGCCGGCCGGAGCTGTCGACCAGGGCCACGCCCCGTTCATCGACGCACCGGGCGCGAATCGCGGCCAGCAGCCCCATCCGCTCGACGACGCTGCGGGCGGCCCCGCGGATGTCGACGGTCTGGCCCCCGGGCCGGGGCGCCGCCGCGCGTTCCACGATGGTGGCGCCGATACCGTGGCGGCCGAGCCAGTGGGCCAGGGCCGGGCCGGCGATCCCGCCGCCCGAGATGAGTACCCGCATGCCTCTCCTCCGGTTGATGCGTACCGTGTACGCGCAGCTTGCTCAGCCGGTCGGGAACAAGCAAACTGCCCTAGTACGGTCGGTCCTGCCGACGCCGGTGTACTAGGACTGGGGAGGCGCGGTGACGGATACCGTGCCGCCGTACCGCCGGATCGCGGAGGAACTGCGCCGCCGGATCCTGGCCGGCGAGCTGACGCCGGGCGACCGGGTGCCGTCGACGCGGCGGCTGGCCGGCGACTTCGGGGTGGCGATCGCCACCGCGACCAAGGCGCTCGCGGTCCTGAGACAACAGGGCTTCACGCGGGTCCGGCCCGGAGTGGGGACGGTGGTGGCACCACGGGCGACGGTCGCGCCGCCCCGGGCGGCGGACGGCGAGCTGAGCCGGGAGCGGATCGTGCGGGTGGCGACGGCGGTGGCCGACGCGCACGGTCTGGGCGAGCTGTCGATGCGCCGGGTCGCGGCCGAGCTGGGGGTGGCGACGATGTCGCTGTACCGGCACGTGCCGGGCAAGGACGACCTGATCCTGCTGATGATCGACGCGGCCCTGGGCGAGGAGCGGCTGCCGGCCGTCCGGCCGCCCGGATGGCGGGCCGGGCTGATCATCTCCACCACGCTGCTGTGGCGGCTGTTCCGCCGGCATCCGTGGCTGGCCCCGGCGATGTCGCTGACCCGGCCGCAACCGGCGCCGAACGGGCTGCTGCTGGTCGAATGGGTGCTGGAAACCCTGGCACCGACCCGGCTCGACCGGCGGCAACGTCTCTACGTGCACATCCTGCTGTTCAGCTTCGCCCGCGGTATCGCGACGGCGCTGGAACCGGAGGCGGAGGCCCTGCGGGAGACCGGGGTGGGCAGCGACGAGTGGATGGGCTCACTGGCACCGCCGTCCGCGCTGAGCACGGATGCCCTGCCGCGCTTCGCCGAGCTGGTCGAGAGCGACGACTTCGACCTGGATCTCGACCTGCTCTTCCGCTTCGGCCTGGCGCGGCTGCTCGACGGTCTCGACGGGTGGCTGAACCGGCCGGGCTAACCGCTGAGCAGGCCCTTGATCATGCGCTGGGCGATCCCGTCGAAGCTCGGTTCGGCGGCGGGCGCGTTCTCGGCCAGCACCCGGGCCAGTTCCGGGTACGCGCCGGTCGCCACCGCCGCCTGCAGCTGCTCGACGTGCGCCGCGATCCGTTCCGGGTCGGTGATGCCGGCCTGCGCCTGGGCCAGCTCGTGGCTCACGTAGCTGGCGACGAAGCCGGTCAGCAGCGCGAGGATCTCCATCTTGGCGCCGCCGGGCAGCCCGGTCGGGGCCAGGGCGGTCAGCGCGCGTTCCAGGTAGCCGAGCATGTTGGGGCCGGTGAGCTGCCGGTTGGGCAGGGCGGTGGGCAGCCAGGGGTGGCGCAGCATCAGCTGCCGCTGCCAGCGGACCAGGTCGAGCAGGTCCGTGCCCCCGTGCTCCGGATCGAAGGCGCTGATCTGGTCGACCATCTGGTCGACCAGGTCGTCCTTGTCCCGCACGTACGTGTACAGCGACATCACCCCGGCACCGAGCTCGGCCGCCAGCCGCCGCATGGTGAGCGCGTCGAGCCCCTCGGCGTCGGCGACGGCGATCGCGGCGGCGACGACCTGCGTACGCGAGTGCTTGGGCGGGCGGCCTCGTGGCACGGATTCCTCCGGGGTGCTATTTTCAGTACAACGTACGGGAAAGGGGTCCGGTCATGGAACCACTGCCATTTTTCCTTCGCTTGCTCCGCCGCCGCGCACGGGAGGCCATGCCGTACGAGGTGCGGTGGGAGCCCGGGATCGAAGTGCCCGCCGCCGACGGCAGCCCGCTGATCACCGACCACTACGCCCCGGTCACCGACGAGGAGTGCCCGGTGCTGCTGGTCCGCAGCGCCTACGGCCGCGGCTTCCCGTGGAACTCACTGTTCGGCGCCTCCTTCGCCGCCCAGGGCTACCGCGTGATCCTGCAGAGCACCCGGGGCACCGGCGGCTCCGGCGGCGACTTCCACGTCTGGCGCAACGAGGCCGCCGACGGCCAGGCGGCGGTCGACTGGCTGCGCAAGCAGGAGTGGTTCCCGGGCACCTTCGCGACGATCGGGCCGAGCCAGTTCAGCTACGCGCAGTGGGCCCTCGGCCTCGACCCGCCGCCCGAGTGGCGAGCGGCGGTGCTGCAGGTCGCCGTCCACGACTTCTACGACGCCATGCACCCGGACCAGCACTGCGCCTTCCGGCTGGAACTGGCCCTGATCGCCGGCATGGCGTTCTTCCATCAAGGGGCGGGCACGGGCCGATATCTCCGCGCCCTGCTGCGACTGGCACGGCATCTGCGGCACGCCGTGCGTGGTGTGCCACTCCTCGACTCCTACCGCCGGGCACTCGGGGGCCGGCGGCAGGAGTTCGAGGACTGGCTCACCCACCCGTACCAGGATGATCTGTTCTGGGCCGGCGCCGACGCCGGGCCGGCGGCGGACCGGATGACCGTGCCGGTGAGCCTGGTCTCCGGCTGGCACGACCTGGCCCTGGACCAGACCCTGCGGCAGTACGCCCGCCTGCGCCGGGCCGGCCAGGAGCCGACCCTCATGATCGGCCCGTGGACCCACACCTCGCTGTTCGAGGCGGGCCGGCCCGAGGTCTTCGCGGACGCCCTGGAGCATCTGCGGGTGCACCTGCGTGGGGAGGGCGAGCGCGGGACCCGGATCCGGGTGCACGTCAACGACGCCTGGCGTGAGCTGAACGCCTGGCCGCCGCCGAGCACCCCGATCCGCTACCACCTGCGGCCGGCCGGTGAGCTGGGTGAGCTCGACGCCGGCAGCACCACCTTCGACTACGACCCGGCCGACCCGACGCCGTCGTTCGCCGGCCAGTCGCAGTCCCGCACGGCCGGGGCCAGGGACAACAAGACCCTGGAGGCGCGGTCCGACGTCCGGACCTTCACCACCGCGCCGCTGAGCTCGGCCCTGGAGATCATCGGTACGCCCACCGCCGAGCTGTACGCGAGCGGCAGCACCGGCCACTTCGACCTGTTCGTCCGCCTCTGCGACGTGCACCCCGACGGCCGCTCGGTGAACGTGTGCGACGGCTTCACCCGGCTGACCCCGGACCACGCGGACAACGATCTGGTGCGGGTGCCCATGGGCGCGGCCGGTCACCGCTTCGAGCCCGGTCACCGGATCCGCCTGCAGGTCAGCGGGGGCGCGCATCCCCGCTTCGCCCGCAACTACGGCACTGGCGAGCCGCTGGCCACCGCGACCGAGCTGGTCGCCACCCGCACGACCGTCCACCACGACCCGGAGCGCCCGTCCGCGGTGATCCTTCCGCTGCACGAGGCGGTACTTGGCGCCGCCTAATAGTGGGGCTATTATGTGACGCATGATAGTGACCGATCCGGGGGACGCCGAGCGGCAGACCCAGTTGCTGCGGGGGGCGCTCGACATGTGCCTGCTCGCACTGCTGGCCCGCGAGCCCGCCCACGGTTACGAGCTGGTCCGCCGGGTCGAGGCGGCCGGCTTCGACGGGGTCGGCTACGGCACCGTCTATCCCCTGCTGACGCGCATGCGCCGGCTCGGGCTGGTCGCCGACGAGCTGGAGGCCAGCCCGGCCGGGCCACCGCGCAAGGTCTACGCGCTCACCGGCGCCGGCCGGGCCCGGCTGGGGTCGTGGCAGCAGCAGTGGGCCCGGTTCGTCGGCGTCGTCGACGCCATGCTGAGCGACACCGTCACCGAGAGCCCGAGGAGCTGACCGTGGACCCCATCGACGACGCGCTGGCCACCGCCGACCGCGCCTGGCGGCAGCACGGCGTGCAGCGGGCCGACCGCGAGGCGCTGGCCGCCGACCTGCGCCTGGATCTGGAGTCGGCGGCCGCGGACGGGGTCGCGCCGGACCGGCTGCTCGGCGAGGACGTGTCCACCTTCGCGCGGCGGCTCGCCGACGAGGCCGGCGTCCGGCGCGAGCCACCGGAGCTGGGGCGGCTGATCGGCACCACCCTGACCGGCGCTGTGCTCGGCGCCGCCGTCGGCTACGCGTTCTTCGTGCTGTTCTTCCAGGTCGCCGTCCGCACTTTCGACATGCCGCGCGGCATCCACGTGCCGGTGCAGGTCGCCGTCGCGGTCTTCTACGGCATCCCCGCCGTGATCGTCGTCGTCGGTGCGGTGACCGCCGTCCGCTACCACCTGCGGGCGCTGCCACGGATCCGGGCGACCGTGCACGCGATGTGCCTGCTGCTGCCCCTCGCCGGCATCGTCATCACCCCGATCACCATGGGCTTCGCCGCGCTGACCGGTTTCAGCACCTGGGCGCCCGTCGTGCTCACCGAGATGCTGCTGGTGCTGGCCGCCCTGGCCGGCGCCACCGTGCTGGCCCGCCGCTGGGCGCTGCGCGAGCAGGCCGGTGTGCGGCAGACCAGCACGGTCTGAGCAGTACAACGGGATGGTCACGGTTGTTTAGCTCGACTCGGCCGGGGGGTACATGCCGCGCCGCATCCCCCACACGAATTGAGGAACACCAATGAGCATCCAGGCTCTCTTCTACCTCATCGCCGTCATCCTGCTCGTGCTCGCCGCGCTGCCGATCGGCACCCGGGGCATCTCGCTGGCCCTGCTCGGCGCGGCCTTCGCACTGCTGGCCTTCTCCTGGGACACCATCACCGGCTGATCCGGCGATAGATGACGGCCTGCCACGGTTGCAGGACCAGATCCTCGGGCGCCGCGGCGTTGGTGAGCAGCAGTTCCGCTGCCTCCCACGCCGCGGCGTCGTCGATCCCGGCCCGGACGGTCTCGCCCGAGAAGTTGCCGATGACCAGCAACGTCGTGTCGCCGTGGGTGCGGGTGAAGGCGTACAGCCGCTCGTCGTGCGGCAGCAGCATCGTGAAGTCGCCGTAGACGACCGCCGGCTCCTCGTGCCGCAGCGCGATCAGCTTGCGGTAGAAGTGATAGACCGAGTCCGGGTCCTTGACCGCGGCCTCCGCGTTCACCTGGGTGTGGTTCGGGTTGACGGCCAGCCAGGGCGTGCCGGTCGTGAAGCCGGCGTGCGGCGAGGCGTCCCACTGCATCGGCGTCCGCGCGTTGTCCCGCCCGCGGGCCCGCAGCACGGTCAGCACATCCTCGGGGGCGCGGCCCTCCTGGTCGACGGCCTGCACGTACTGGCCCAGCGCCTCGATGTCGCGGAAGTCGGCGATGGTGGCGAACGGCGCGTTCGTCATCCCCAGCTCCTCGCCCTGGTAGACGTACGGCGTCCCGCGATGCAGGTGCAGCACCGCGCCCAGCATCTGCGCCGACCGGACCCGGTACTGCGGTGAGTCGTCACCGAAGCGGGAGACCACCCGCGGCTGGTCGTGGTTGTTCCAGTAGAGACTGTTCCACCCGTTCTCGGCCAGCCCGGCCTGCCAGCGGCCCAGGATCGCCTTGAGGTCGGTGAGCCGCAATGGGTACAGCAGCCAGGGGTCCTCGCCCCGGTCGACCCAGACGTGGTCGAACTGGAAGACCATGTCGACCTCGCCGCGGGCCGGGTCGGTGAACAGCTTCGCCTCGTCGATCGTCACGCCCGGCATCTCGCCCACGGTCAGCAGCTCCTGCGGGCGGCCGGCGAAGACCCGTTCGTGCATCTCGTGCAGGAACTCGTGGATCCGCGGGCCGTTCATGTAGGACGCCGAGCCGTCCCCGTACGCGATCCCGGGCCGCACCGGTCCGTCGGGCAGCGTGGTGTCCTTGGAGATGTAGTTGATGACGTCCATCCGGAAGCCGTCCACGCCCCGGTCCAGCCACCAGTTCATCATCGTGTAGACCGCCTCGCGGACCTCCGGGTTCTCCCAGTTGAGGTCCGGCTGCTTACGGCTGAACAGGTGCAGGTAGTACTCGCCGGTGGCCGGGTCGAACTCCCAGGCCGGGCCGCCGAACGCCGCGCCCCAGTTGGTCGGCTCGGCGCCGGGCGCACCGGGCTCCATGCCGTCGCGGGCCGGGCGCCACCAGTACCAGTCGCGCTTCGGGTTGTCCTTGGACGAGCGGCTCTCGGCGAACCACGGGTGCTCGTCCGAGCTGTGGTTCACCACCAGGTCCATGATCAGTTTCATGCCGCGGGCGTGCACCCCGGCCAGCAGCTCGTCGAAACCGGCCAGGTCGCCGAAGACCGGATCGATGTCCTGGTAGTCACTGATGTCGTAGCCGTTGTCGTCCTGCGGCGACGGATAGACCGGGGACAGCCAGATCACGTCCACGCCCAGACCCGCGAGGTGGTCCAGGTGGGCGCTGATCCCGCGCAGGTCGCCCATGCCGTCCCCGTCGGCGTCGGCGAAGCTGCGCGGATAGATCTGGTAAACGACGGCGCGGTGCCACCAGGGGTTCTGCATAGTCACTCCTTAACACGGGAACCTCCCGCGAAACATCGGTTCCGCTCCCATACTGGGGCCCATGAGAGTGGCACTGCTCGGACCGGTCGCTTGGCGCACCCCGCCGGTTCACTACGGACCCTGGGAGCTGATCACCAGTCTGCTCGCCGAGGGCCTGACCGCGCGCGGGATCGACGTGACACTGTTCGCGACGCTCGACTCGGTCACCAAGGCCACACTCGACGGCATCTGCCCGAGCGGCTACGAGGACACCCCGGAGCTCGACGGCCGGGTCTGGGAGGCCCTGCACGTCGCGTACGCGCTGGAGCGCTCCGGCGACTTCGACCTGGTCCACAACCACCTCGACTGGCTGCCGCTGGCGTTCTCCGCGCACTGCAAGGCGCCCATGCTGACCACGGTGCACGGCTTCTCGGGGCCGAACATCCTGCCGGCGTACCGGCGGGGCCGCTCGCACTACGTCTCCATCTCGGACGCCGACCGCTCCCCCGACCTGGACTACGTGGCCACCGTCTACCACGGTGTCGACCTCGAGGGGCTGCCGTTCGACCCGGTGGGCGGGGACGGCCTGGTGGCTTTCGGGCGCATCCACCCGGACAAGGGCACGCACACCGCCATCGAGATCGCCCGCCGGGCCGGCCGACGGCTGACCCTCTGCGGGATCGTGCAGGACCAGCGCTACTTCGCCGAGCAGGTGGAACCGCACATCGACGGCGACCGGGTCGTCTACCTGGGTTCGGTCGGGCCGGCGCAACGGGCCGAGATCCTCGGTGGCAGCGCCGCCCTGCTGCACCCGATCCTGTTCGCCGAGCCGTTCGGGCTCTCCGTGGTGGAGTCGATGATCTGCGGGACGCCCGTGGTGGCGTACCGCAAGGGATCGATGCCCGAGGTGGTCGACGAGGGTCTCTCCGGCC